>JAUYAT010000033.1 GCA_030693295.1 bacterium | reverse complement strand
GAGAGGCTTGGTATGTAAATCCAAAAGACGGAAAGAGATATTATATGCCAGACGGAACTTCTGCATATAATATAATGAAAAATTTAGGAGAAGGAATTACGAACGCGAATATAGAAAAAATTCCAAAAGGTGACTCTAATTTATTATTAAAATAAACATATGCCAAAAGGTAAAGTATCAAAGGTTGTTGATGGAGATACCTTTAAAATCTCCAAAGGTCCATATGTCAGACTGGCGAATGTTGATGCCCCTGAGATGGGTTGCAAGGGCGGAGCTCAAGCAAAACATGAGCTTGAAGATATAATAGAAGGGAAAACCGTAAATTATAATCCAGTTGGTAAATCGTATGGCAGAACAGTCGCAAAGGTTAATATCGGCGGAAAGTCTGTAAACGGTAGTATGAGGAGAAAAGGATATAAGTAAAAAAGAATTTGCCGCCAAATCGCCCCGCAGGTGCGGGGCGGAGCGGGCTTTCGCCCGCAGAAAAACTTGAAATCGCCTAAAGTCGGGCTTCGCCCGCGGGGAAATTTTTACCCCGTTGAATAACTGGGGATTGCTTTTAAAAGCGGGGGCGGGCACTTTTAAAAGCTTTTTATAAAATAGTTTAAAACCTTTTTTTAAATTCAATTCGAGCTGAGGCGTAAAATCCGAGCCAAATTAACGAAAATAATCAAATATTTTTATGGCAAAAAGAAACACGGGAGTGGGAAAGCACAAGAAAGCTCATTCCCATAAGACTGCGAAGCGGCTGGAAATCAAGCGGGTTATGCTTGAAGAAAAAGCCAAGAAAAAAAAGCGCAAATAAAATAACAAAAATAAAACGCGCCGGCAATATGCCGGCGTATTTTATTTGCAAAAACAAGACTTTTTAGTCTTGTTTTTATTTTAAAAAGAATGTAAAGTTAAATAAATAAGATTCTTACGGCATTATTTAATCAAAATAATTTTTAATAAATGAATCAAGAAATTGCGTTTGGAATTTTTAAAACAGGGAGGAATATTTTTTTAACAGGTTCGGCAGGGACCGGCAAGACCTATCTTTTAAATCAGTATATCCAATATCTGCAAGAGCGGGACATACAGCCGACTATCACGGCGCCGACCGGCATCGCCGCCTCTCATATCGGGGGAATGACTATTCATTCTTTTTTTGGGATTGGAATCAAGGAGTGGATTGACGATTATTTTTTAGACTGTCTTTTGCAGAAGGAATATCTTTATCGCCGCCTCAGAGCGATGAAAGTTTTGATCATTGATGAAATATCCATGGTTTCTCCCGAGCTGTTTGTTTCCGTTGATAAAATATTGCGGGCTTTTAAAAATTCCGATAAACCGTTCGGCGGGATTCAGATCATTTTATCGGGCGATTTTTTTCAATTGCCGCCAGTCAGCAAAACGGCAAAAAACATTAAGTTTGCCTGGCAGACCGGAGAGTGGCAAGCGGCGAATTTGAAGGTCTGCTACCTGGAAGAAAAATTCAGGCAGAGCGATGAGTCGCTGATAAGCATTCTTGATGAAATCCGCGCTGGTTCGGTTTCGGAAAATTCAATGGATGTTTTCCGCTCTTGCTACAAAAAAGAATTGCCCAACAGTTTTAAAGCGGCCAAACTTTATACGCACAATGAAGACGTGGACAGGATTAATAAGGAAGAGCTTGAAGCGCTTTCGGGAGAACCGAAAATTTTTAAATCCTTGAATAAAGGCTCAAGAAAAAATATTGAGAGAATTTTAAATTCATCGCTGGTAATTGAGGAGTTGAAATTAAAAAAAGGAGCGCTTGTGATTTTTATCAAGAATAATTATGAAGCCGGATATATCAACGGCACGTTGGGGAAGGTGATAAGTTTCAGCAAGACAACCGGCGCGCCGATAGTGGAAATTTTTTCCGGTGAAAAAATCGCGGCCGAACCGGAGGATTGGAAGTATGAGAACGAAAAAGGGGAGTTGAAAGCCGTTATCAGGCAAATTCCTCTGCGGCTTGCCTGGGCGCTTACAGTTCACAAATCACAGGGGATGACTTTGGATGCCGCGGAAATTGATTTGTCCAAAACTTTTGAAGCCGGACAAGGATATGTGGCCTTATCCCGCATTAGATCAATTAAAGGATTAAGGCTGATGGGGCTTAATGAAGTTGCTCTTCAAGTTGACGAATCGGTGCTGAAGATAGACCGAGAAATGAGGGACTGTTCCCGGCTGTACGCGCTTAAGTTCCGGTCATTTTCCGATGAGGAAAAAGAAAAAATGAACCGGGAATTTATTGTAAAAAGCGGCGGCGTAATTTTGAAGCGGTTGAAAAAATCAAGCTGAAAAACAATCCGGATGATTTTTTGGAAATAATCTTTGTTGAGATATTATTTTATTGGTTGTTATTTATAAGTACAGCAACAGAAATAATAAACATAAAATTTAAAAAATAAACCCATGAACTATAAAAAGCTTATCATATTGCCGCTGTTTTTATTAATTCCTGTTTTTGTTTTTGCTCAAGCGGACAGCGCGCCAAAGGACGGGTTTTTTAAGGCGGAAGTGATTGAAATTACGGAGCAGAAAACAACGATATTGCCCGACGGCGCCGAAACCGAGCAGCAAAATTTAATACTCCGCGGTTTGGAGGGCGCGTTCAAAGACAAGGAAATAAATTTTAACGGCATTGGCGAAATTGACGTAATTAATAAAAATATTTACAGAGTGGGAGACAGGGTTCTCGCGGTCGCCAGTTTTGACGCGGAAGGAAACGCGGTTTATTATGTTACCGATTATGTGAGGACAAAGGGTCTATGGTGGCTTGCCATTGCTTTTGCGTTAACATTGATCGTTGTCGGCAGAGGAAAGGGCGCGCGGTCCCTTTTGGCGCTGGCTTTGACCTTTTTGGTTATTATTAAATATATCATTCCCCAAATATTGGCGGGGACAAGCCCGTTAATAATTACATTAATCGGCTCTATTATCATTTTGCTTATTATAATTTATGCCACAGAGGGCTTTTGCGCCCGTTCGCACATCGCGTTTATCAGCATTCTTTTCAGTTTGATTATCGCGATTTTGCTGTCATGGTTTTTTGTCTCATTAACAAAATTAACCGGAGTAACAAGCGAAGAAGCGTCATTTTTATTATACATAGGCGAACAAGCCGTTAATTTCAAAGGATTGCTGCTTGCCGGAATTATCATCGGAGCTCTTGGCGTATTAGACGATGTTGTTATTTCGCAGGTAGCGGCAGTTGAGCAGATTGCCATAGCCAATTCCGGCTTTAGGAGTAAAGAACTTTTTAAGCGGGCTTACAAAGTGGGAGTTTCGCATATCGCTTCTATGACCAATACATTGTTTTTGGCTTACGCGGGCGTGTCGCTTCCTTTGCTTATTGTGTTCATTTCCGGCGCGAGCGCTTTTTCAAGCTGGGGGCAGGTTGTCAATAATGAGCAGATTGCCACGGAAATAGTAAGGACTTTAGCCGGAAGCATCGGTTTGATTTTATCCGTGCCAATCGCCACCTTTATAGCGGCTTGGCGGTATGGAGCGAAAGAATAGTTTAATAGCTTTCTTAAATATCTTTAGTTTTATCGCAGATATGCTATAATAAAAATAATATCATTTTTTAAAATTATAATGCTATAAATTATGAAAAATTTTATTGATCAGATTAAAAGAAAAATCAACGGCGTTATTTGGACATCAATCGGCACAGGCGTAATTTTATTGATTTTAGCCGTGCTTATCGTCTGGACTGATTTTGTCCTGCGGCTGATTATCGGCCTGTCAGTGGTTGTAATCGCTTGCGGCTTTTTTTACGGCGCCTACAAGATTTGGTCGCTTAAAAAAGAAGTGGAGAAGTATTTTAAGCTTTAGTTATGCTTGGCATAAAAATCAAAAAGCCGTGTTTTTTGTAAAGACAAACATGGCTTTTTATTTTGATATTGAACTTTCTTCTTCTTTTTTTTATTCTTTCTTTTCCTCCTTTTTTGATTCTTCTAATTTTTCTAACGCTTTTAGTCTTTCATCAATTTCGTTAATTTGTTTTTCCACATTTTGGTTTTTTTCTTTCAGCTCATTTTTTTCTCGTTTTAGAATCTGTATTTCTTTATTTAACTTTTTGTTTTCATCCGCTGTTTTTTCAATTTTTTCGTGAATACTGGTTTTTGCTGTTTTTAAATTTTGCAGCAACTGAAACACATTCCTTACATGGATATCGGGCCGGTAATAAACAGCCAAAGAAAAAAAGGCAAGGGCCGCGAAAATTATTACTGCCCTGCAAAGCATCCATAAAAACTTGCCTAAATCTTGCCAGAAAAACATTATTATCACCTCCTATTTGTCAAGGTTCAATTTTTTATTTTAACCGAGTTTTTACGGTAATTGTATTCTAACACAACTCCAAAATCTTTGCTACTTTTTTATAACATAAATTATATATTATGTCAATATGGATTTTAGCTTAAAATTATGTTAAAGTTAAGATAATAAATTTAAGTTAAAAATTTTTATGTTCAACCCGACATTAACTAAAAAAAATGAGAAGCCGATGGAAGTGACGGCAAATGCCAAAAAGCTGTTTCAGACCATTTATCGCAAGCAAAACGAGGAGGAAAAGAGCGGCGACGCGCCCAAAATAAAAGTTTCCGAGCTTATTTCCAAAATGTCTTTTTATTACGAGAAGATCCGCAATACGGTTGATTACAAAGAAGAAAATTTATTGCATAAAAACGCGATTAAAAGGATGATAAAGCGGCAGATTGTAATTCAGGGCGCGCGAAACGAGAATGACATAGCTAAGCACCTGTTAACCGAATTAATTCGCGCCGGCTACCTGCCAAACAATAAAATAGAGGAAAGCAAGATATATGAGATGGGCAAAGTAATCGGCAAATACGTCGCGTTAAAAAAATATTGTTTGGCCGGATTGCCGAACGGCAATGGAGCCAAAAGCAAAATGACCGATTGGATTATCGCTATGGCGGCTTGCGACCTTGAAGAAAGGCTGGGGCGCGACGCGGTAAAGCAGACGGTAATAAGCAATATGTATGAGACATTGCGCGAGAGCATTAAATTGCCCGAGGATTTGCCGTACGAGAAAGACAAGGATATCCAAATTCATATCGGCATTCACCGCAACTATTTGAAATTTGACAAAGAGATGATTGAATTTATTTTATTTAAATATTTTAACGCCGGCTGGCCCGATGCCGGCGGCGAGGAAATCGCCGCGCTGGCGCGAAACATAACATCCCTGCGCCAAGCCATTGACAGCCAAGCCGCTCATCCGCTTACCGGCCAATTAAACCGCATTATTAACGGCTATACGGTTTATTTTACGATTTTAACCGATGTCATAGAAGACGACCCGACCGGCGTTTACGAAAAGATTTATACCGACCCCAAAGCGTTTCCCAGATTGATTAAAAAGTTCTGCAACAAAAGATACAAAGAGGTTAAATCAAAACTGCGCCGGGCCGGGGTGCGCAGCATTACCTATATTTTTTTAACCAAGATGATTTTGGCGGTCATTTTGGAAGTTCCGGTTATACTGTGGCTGGGCCAGACGATCAACAACACCTCCCTGGCCATTAACATCGCTTTCCCGCCATTTTTGCTGTTCTTGATTATTTTATTTACCCGCCTGCCGGCCGAAGCCAACACGGCAAAAATTATTGAAGGGATAGAGGAAATAGTTTTTAAGGAAAAACAGCGCCAAAAAACATTTTTGCTGCGCAAGCCGGCCAAGCGGAGCAAGGCAATGAATATAATTTTTAGCGCGATATATTCAATTACCTTTTTCCTTTCGTTCGGCTTGGTTATCTGGGTATTGAATAAATTTTATTTCAGCATTGTAAGCATAATAATCTTTTTGTTCTTTTTGACGTTAGTGAGCTTTTTCAGCATCAGAATCAGAAAAGTAACGCGCGAATTGATAATCGTTGAGCAAAAAGAAAATATTTTCAAATTTTTAGCCGACTTTTTTTATGTGCCGATTGTTGAAGTCGGCAAATGGCTAAGCGAAAAATTTTCCCGCCTCAATGTTTTTGTTTTTATTCTGGATTTTATAATTGAAGCGCCGTTTAAGATTTTTGTTGAGATGACCGAAGAATGGACGAAGTATGTTAAAGAGCGCAAGGACGAAATAGTATAACTTATAACTTTTATGCTTTATATAGTAGCCACCCCAATCGGCAATTTAGAAGATATTTCGTTGAGGGCGCTTCGCGTTTTGGGCGAGGTTGATTTTATTTTGTGCGAGGATACCAGAGTGACAAGAAAACTGCTTAATCATTATAAAATCAAGACTCCGATGATTTCTTACCATCAGCATTCCGATTTGAAAAAGATTGATTATGTTTTAAGTTTGCTGGAAGGAGGCAAAGATTTGGCCTTGGTTACGGACGCCGGCACGCCGGGGATTTCCGACCCCGGGGGCAAATTAATCCAGTCGGTGATTGAAAAATTCGGCGACAGACCTCACCCCGGCCCTCTCCTTGCGAAGGAGAGGGAGGTAAAGATTGAATCCGTGCCCGGGCCGTCGGCGGTAACGGCCGCGCTATCCATCTCCGGCATCCGGACAGACAAATTCGTTTTTATGGGATTTCCGCCGCATAAAAAAGGCAGGCAGACATTTTTAGCGAAGATTTTGGAGAGCGAGTGGCCGGTAGTGGTTTATGAATCTAAGCACAGAATAATAAAACTACTGGAAGAATTGGAAAAGATGGGCAGGGAGGCGCGAAAATGCTCAATAAGGGAGGATGATGAAAAAATACCAAATACCAAATACCAAATACCAAAAACAAATATTAAAAATAAAAAAATTAATTTTACATCCGTTGTTGTCTGCCGAGAGATTTCTAAAATGCACGAAACGGTTTACAGGGGAGAATTAAAAAGCATTATTGAAAAAATAAAATCAGATCCGAACGCGCAAAAGGGCGAGTTCGTGGTGATTATCGGAAAATAAAATAAAAAGTATGAAAGAAAAAAAATTTTACATAACCACCCCGATTTACTACGTCAACGACATTCCGCATATCGGCAGCGCCTATACCACTGTCGCGGCTGATGTTTTGGCGCGCTACCATCGGATGATCGGCGAGAAAACTTTTTTCCTAACCGGCACGGACGAGCATGGCGCCAAGATTGAGAAAGCGGCGGCGGAAGCCGGCAAAAATCCGAAAGAATTCGTTGATGAATTGGCGGCTAAATTTGAGCTGGCTTGGGACGAGCTGGATATTTCACATGATAAGTTTATTCGCACCACGGATGAAAATCATATCAAAGCGGCGCAGAACGCGATGCAATATTTATACGATAAGGGCTTTATTTACAAGGGCGAGTATGAAGGCCTGTATTGCGCGGGATGCGAGCAGTATAAAACGGAAAAAGAGCTGATCGGCGGCAAATGCCCGGACCACGGCACCGAGCCGCAGAAAATGAAAGAAGAGTGCTATATGTTCAAGCTGTCGGCTTTTCAGGATAGGATTTTAGAGCTGATAAAAAAAGACGAATTATTAGTCAGGCCGGCGGAAAGGAAAAACGAAATTGTAAGCTTTTTGAAAAATAACCCTTTAAGCGATATTTCTTGCTCAAGAAAAAACGTGAAGTGGGGGATTGAATTGCCGTGGGATAAAAAACATACTGTTTATGTCTGGCTGGAAGCGTTTTTAAATTATTTAACCGGGCTGGGATGGGACGGTCCGACCTCACCCCGGCCCTCTCCTTGCGAAGGAGAGGGAGCTACATCCCCCCTAACCCCCCTTGCGAAGGGGGGCATGTGGCCGCCGGATGTTCAGTTGATAGGCAAAGATATTTTGCGGGTTCACGCCACAATCTGGCCGGCAATGCTTTTGGCGTTAAACCTGCCCTTGCCAAAGCAGCTTTTTATCCACGGATTTTTTCTGGTTGGCGGCAAAAAAATGAGCAAGTCGCTGGGCAACGTGATAGCGCCGAGGGATTTGATAGATAAATACGGCGTTGACGGAGCGAGGTATTTATTGATGAGCGCCACGCCTTTCGGCCATGACGGCGATATTAGCTGGCAATGGTTTGATGAAAAATACAATGCCGATTTGGCGAACGGAATCGGGAATTTGGTTGCGAGATCGGTGGCGTTGGCGGATAAAATGCAAAATGAAAAAATCTCCGCCCAAGGCGGATGCGCCTCTGGCGCAAAAAATCAAAATGACCCGCCTGCTATCGCAAGCGAAGCATTGCGGGCAGGCAATTTAAAATGCAAAATTAAGCATAGTTTAGTTAAGTACAAAAATGAAGTCGCCAATTCGGGAATAGATAAAGCGATTGATATTATCAATGGTGAAATTAAATTTTTGGATAATTATATTACTGAAAATAAGCCTTGGGAGATGATTAAAAATGGTGATGAAAAAGTTGGGAAAATAATGTATAATATATTAGAGAGGTTGAGAATTGTCGCTTGGATGGTTTGGCCGTTTATGCCGGAGACGGCGGAGAAAATTTGGCGGCAATTGGGATTAGCGCCTGCCGAAGAGATGAAAAAGGATTTTAACGAAGCTGTTAAGTGGGGCGGATTGGCGGCTGATACAAAAGTTAAGAAAAGTGAAGTATTATTTCCAAGAATTTAATTAAGCATTTTTTATTATGGTAGGAATTTTTGACATTATTTTGCTTATCCTCCTTGCCGGTTTTATTTTTTACGGCTTGTTTTTCGGCCTGATAAAAACCGTGGGCTCCATTGCCGGCGTGGTGGTTGGGGCCTGGCTTGCCGGCCGTTTTTATCTGCCGGCGTTTGGCTGGACGCAGGATTTATTTTTCGGATACGACAATCTCGGCAAAGTCGCGGCTTTTATTATTTTATTTACCATAATAAACCGCTTGGTCTGTTTCGCTTTCGCTTTAGTTGACAGGACTTTTCATTTAATTTCCATCATTCCGTTTTTAAAAACAATCAATCGTTTAGCCGGCGCGGCGCTTGGCTTTTTGCTGGGCGGTTTGGTTTTGGGCCTGATTTTATACGTGGCATCGCGCTACGCCGTTATTAACAGCCTGTTCGGCGGGTGGCTTAAGAATTCGGAAGTGGCGCCATTTTTAATTAAGTTTGTTGACATATTAAAACCGCTTTTGCCCGAGATGCTGAAAAAATTGCAGTCAATAATATAGTTCCCGCGAATCAATGAATTTATCTGTATTTTTAGCAATGAAAAAAATTAATATTAAGTTAAATAAAATTACCGAAGAGGATTATATTTTAATTATTAATTATTTTAAGCAAGGCAAAATTGTTGTTTATCCGACCGATACGATTTACGGCCTGGGCTGTCTTGCGACAGACAAAAAAGCGATTGAGAAAATATACAGGATGAAAAAACGCGCTAAAAATAAGCCTTTGCTGATTTTGGCAAGCAGTCTGTCAATGTTAAAGAAATATTGTTATGTGAATAAGCCGAGGAACGATTTTTTAAAAAAATTATGGCTTGAAAATAAAAAACCCGTTTCAGCCGTGTTAAAAAGCAAAAAAATATTGCCGGAAACACTAACCGCCGGGCAGGATAGCATAGCGGTTCGTTTGCCCCGAAATGATTTTCTTATTAAAATAATAAAAAAAATCGGGGCGCCGATTGTTTCAACCAGTTTGAACAAGAGCGGCGAAGAGCCCAAAAAAGACGTGGGCGATTTGGAAAAATATTTCGACCGAGAAAAGCCCGATTTGGTTGTTGACGCGGGAATTTTAAAAGGCAAGCCGTCTAAATTGGTTGATATTAGAGAAATGGGAAATATTAAAATATTAAGAAAATAATAAATAGAAATTAGAAATTTTGTTTTTTATGCTCATAGATACGCATGCCCACGTAAATTTCAGCGCTTTTAAAGACGATGCCGACGAAGTGATTCGCCGGTCCTTAGATAATGAGATATGGATGATTTTAGTGGGCACGGAATACAAGACATCAAAACGCGCTCTGGATTACGCCAATAAATACGAGCGCGGAGTTTTTGCCACTGTCGGCCTGCATCCGATCCATCTTCAGTCAATTTCAGCCAAGGGTGAAGATTACGAATTTCAGGGCCGCGCGGAAGATTTTAATTATGAGGTTTATGAAAGATTGGCCAAATCCAATAAAGCGGTGGCTATCGGGGAAATCGGCTTGGATTATTACCATATTGACAAAACGCAAAATGCCGCGGCCGTCAAGGAAAGGCAGAAAGAAATATTCATTGAGCAGTTTAAATTGGCACGCGAGCTTGATCTGCCGGTAATCATACATTGCCGCCAGGCCCATGACGATATGCTGGCCATGCTCAAAGACTTTAAAAAGCGGTATCGGGATATTCTTTCCAAAGACAAGCCGTGGGGAGTGATGCATTGCTACTCGGGCGACGAGGATTTGGCTTGGCAATATTTTAATTTGGGCTTAATCATTTCTTTTACCGGATTAATCACTTTTTCCGTTTTATGGGATGATTTAATCCGCCGGGTGCCGCTGGAGAAAATTATGGTTGAAACGGACTGCCCGTATATGACTCCGGAGCCCTACCGCGGCCAGCGCAATGAGCCGATATTGGTAAAATACGTGGCAGAAAGAATCGCTGAAATTAAGAATTTAAGCATTGAAAAAGTAGCTGATATTACAACAAAAAATGCCAGAGAATTTTTCGGCATTTGAAAGGTTGCTCGCCCCGGTCCCGAGTGCTCGAAAACGGGGCGGGGTTGACTTTTTCATTGTTTTATTAAATAATAAAAATATAAAAAGGACCAATGTCCTTGTTTTGTTTGTTTTTAATAAAAATCATGGCAGGCGATGAAACAAAAAATTCCGAACATAATAAAAACGCTGCTTGGTGGCAGCCGTCGCTGATTTTGTTCGCGAAATTTTCCGGCTGGATCGCGGCGCCGGTAATTATCGCGGCTTTTTTGGGAAGATGGCTGGATAAAAAATACGGCACAGAACCCCTGCTTTTTTTGGCAACGGTCGGCTTTGCTTTTTTAATTTCAATGTTTGGATTGGTTAAAACCGTGAAGGAGGAATATAGGAAGATAGAGAAGGATGATAAAGAGAAAAAAAATGATTAACTAAAATTTATGTCCCAACAAACAGAAAATCACAATTTAACCGAAACCCACAGCGAGATTGTCCATGAACACACTCTGTTCGCCGAACAGATTTTTCATGTTGGCGCTTTTCCCGTAACCAATTCTCTGCTTAATTCCTGGCTGGTGGTTTTAATAGTGCTAGCCGTTAGTTTATTTTTAAAATCAAAAATAAGCGCGATTCCCAAGGGCTTTCAAAACGCGATGGAAATGATTATTGAATGGTTTCTAAGCATTTTTGATTCAGTTACCGGCTCAAGAGAAAAATCGTTAAAATTTTTTCCTTTGGTTTTCAGTTTTTTTATTATGATTTTATTGTCTAATTGGATGGGCCTTTTGCCCGGAGTCGGATCGGTGGGGCAGGTAATATCAGAACACGGCGAAAAAATTTTTATACCTTATTTCCGCGGCGGCACCGCGGATTTAAATACGACTTTGGCGTTGGCGATTATCGGAGTTGTTGCCAGCCATATTTTCGGCGTCGCGGCTGTCGGAGTTTGGAATTATTTGAATAAGTTTATCAATATTAAAGCATTTTTGGAAATACCGAAGAAAGTGATTAAAGATCCGACTGTTTTAATAATCAATCCGATAAAAGCGTTTGTCGGCCTTATTGAAATAATCGGCGAGATAGCCAAAGTGGCCAGCCTGTCTTTTCGTTTATTCGGCAATATTTTTGCCGGCGAAGTTTTGCTGGCTTCAATGGCGGCGATTCTGGCTTTCGGCTTGCCGATCCCTTTTATGTTTTTAGAAATTGTGGTTGGCTTGATTCAAGCGCTGATATTTGCTATGCTGATTTTGGCGTATCTGACGATGAGTACGAGCGTGGAAGAACATTAGGCAATAAAAATTTTAAATAACTTAATTTGTTAAAATTTATGGAAAATGTTATGTTAGCCAAGGCGTTAGCCATTGGCATCGGCTCAATCGCTCCGGCACTGGGCATCGGCATGATTGGAGCCAAGGCGATGGAAGCGATCGGCAGAAATCCGGAAGCGGCCGGAAAGATTTTAGTGCCTATGCTTTTGGCCGCGGCTTTCGCCGAAGCTATCGCCATTTACGCTTTGGTTATCGCTTTCAGCATTAAATAGTAGTTTTACGGACTGCTCCAATTTTGGGGCAGTGGCAAGATTATTAATATCTGTAAATTACGAAACTGATAATATCAGCGTTCATTCAGCGTAAACATCAGCGATAAATCAGCGTTTACGCCGATATTTCGCTGATTTGGGACGCTGATTAGACGCTGATAAGAGTATTTCGTAATTCAAAGTAATATGGATTCATTGATTGAGACATTCCACATAGACATAAAACTGCTAATCGCGCAAATTATTAACTTCGCGATTGTTTTTTGCGTTTTGTATTTTTTCGCTTTAAAGCCGTTAATGCGGGTAATGGGAGATAGAACCAAGAAAATTGAGAAAAGCATAGATGACGCCAAAAGAATTGAGGAAAAATTGGCGCGCTCCGAGGAAGAATACAAGAAGGAAATCGTCCGCGCCAGAAAAGAAGCGGAAATTATATTGGAAAAAGCCGGGCAAAGAGCGGAAGAAAGAAAACAAGAAACGATAGCTAACGCCAAAGAAGAGATAGGGCAGATTATTAATCAGGAAAAAGCGAAGATTCAGCAGGAGAAAGCAAAAACGTTAAAAGAAATAAAAAAAGAAGTGGCCGATTTGGTCACGGCTTCGGTTGAGAAAGTGCTTGGCGAGAGAATGGACAACGGGAAAGACGGAAAGATAATTGGAAAGATAATTAAAAATACAAAATAGTATTTTTTTGTCATTCCCGCCCGCTTCGCCGGAGCTTCAGCGAGGCGAGCGAAAGCGGGAATCCAGGAGAAGTTGCATTAAAACCTGGATTCCCAATCAAGTTGGGAATGACAAAGCAATTTTTTATGAAAATCACCCCGAAACAATACGTCGAAAGTTTATATCAATCTGTCCATAACAAGAAAGACAGTCAAATTAAAAGCGTTATTGAAAATTTCGTTAAATTATTAGTCGCAAATAACGATATGGCCAAGGCGGATAAGATAACCTGTCAATTTATTAAAATTTGGAATAAAGAAGAAGGCATTGTTGAGGCCGAAGTTGTAAGCGCGAGAGAGCTGGACAAGAAAATTGTTAAATTGTTAAATGGTTATATTGTTCAATTATCAGGAGCCCGCAAGGTTTTATTAAAACAGAAAATTGATAAGAATGTTTTAGGCGGGGTGATTATTAAATATGAAGACAAGATTTTAGACGGAAGCCTAAAAATGAAATTAAACGAATTAAGAAATAAAATGATTAAATAAAAATTATGTCCATAACTAAAGATTTTATTGTTGAACAATTAAAACAGCAAATCGCCGATTATAAATCGGAAATTAAAGAGCAGACTGTCGGCCGGGTAATTGAAGTCGGCGACGGAATCGCTCGTGTTTCGGGCTTGTCCGACTGCATGATGTCCGAGATGCTGGAGTTTGCCGTTGGCAAACACACGAATAGCCACGAATTACAAAAAGTCTATGGAGTAGCTCTTAATCTTGAAGAAGACAGCGTGGGCGCGATTATTTTGGGCGATTATACGGGAATCAAGGAAGGCGATGAAGTAAAGTGTCTAAAAAGAATTTTGGAAGCGCCGGTCGGCGAAGCGGTAATTGGCAGAGTTATTAATCCTTTGGGAGAGCCGCTGGACGGCAAGGGTGAAATTGAGGCAAAGAAATTTTATCCTGTTGAAAAAATCGCGCCGGGCGTAATAGCCCGCGAGTCGGTAAGCCAGCCGGTGCAAACCGGCATTAAAGCGATTGACGCCATGATTCCAATCGGCCGCGGCCAGAGAGAATTGATTATCGGCGACAGGCAAATCGGCAAAACCGCCATTGCCATTGACACGATAATCAACCAGAAAGGGCAGAATATGAAATGCGTATATGTCGCTATCGGCCAAAAAGAATCAAAAATAGCGAGTATAGTAGCCAAGCTGGAAGAATTCGGCGCGATGGAATATACAACCGTTGTTTTAGCCGGCGCTTCTGATCCGGCATCGCTCGCTTATATCGCTCCATACGCCGGCTGCGCCGTAGCGGAATATTTTTTGGACAAAGGCGAGGATGTCTTGATAGTTTATGACGATTTGAGCAAGCACGCGGTCGCTTACCGCGAAATCTCCCTGCTTTTGCGCAGGCCCCCGGGACGCGAAGCGTATCCCGGAGACGTATTTTATCTTCATTCGCGCTTGCTTGAGCGCGCCTGTAAGTTAAATGAAAAGCATGGCGGCGGCTCAATCACGGCTTTGCCGATTATTGAAACCCAGTCCGGAGACGTATCCGCCTATATTCCAACCAATGTCATATCAATCACCGACGGCCAGATTTATCTGGAGCCGGACTTGTTTTATCAGGGGCAGAGGCCGGCCATTAACGCCGGACTTTCCGTATCCCGCGTCGGCAGCGCGGCGCAGATTAAAGCGATGAAAAAAGTCGCCGGCAAAATGAGATTGGAAGCGGCGCAATACCGCGAGCTGGCGGCATTCGCTCAATTCGGCTCGGATTTGGACGAAGAGACAAAAATAAAACTTGAAAGAGGAAAAAGATTAATTGAAATATTCAAGCAGGATTTGTACAAGCCGGTTCCGGTCGCCAACCAGGTATTGATATTTTACGCGGCGATTTCCGGTCTGCTGGACAGCGTGCCTGTGGAAAAAATCAACGAATTTGAAAACGGCTTGAATAAATACGCGGAAAATAACGGCAAGGATATTTTAAAGGAAATCGCGGAAAAAGGGGAGCTTAATGAAAAATTGGAAGAAAAGATGAAAAAGTTGATTGTTGATTATAAATTAACGTTGGATTATATTTCAGCAAATTAAGATTATGGCGAACACCAAAGACATACAAAGAAGAATAAAGTCAATTTCCAATACCAAAAAGATTACCAAGGCCATGGAAATGGTGGCGGCGTCCAAGATGAGAAAAGCCATTGAAGCGGTTTTGCGCACCCGAACCTACGCCAATTTAAGCTGGGCCACTGTTTTGAACTTGTCGCAGGCGGTTAATGGCAATAGCCAAGAACCGCATCCGCTCTTAACTAAAAGAGAAAAGATTAAAAAAATCGGAATAATATTAATCGCTTCCAACCGCGGGTTGTGCGGAGGATTTAACGCGGCGATTATAAATAAAACGCAAGAATCAATCAAGAAGCATCAGTACATAGGAGAAAAAATTGTCATAGAAGCTGAATTTATATTAATGGGAAAAAAAGGAGCGGCGGTTCATCATTATTACGGCCATAATATTGCCGCGGAATTTCCCAAGCTGGATTTAGCCAGCGAAATATCGGAAATCGCGCCGGTGGCGCGAATGATTATTAGGGAATATCTCGCCGGCAAATACGATAAAATAATGGTTGCTTACACCGACTATGTCAACGCCTCAAAGCAGATACCGCGGGTAAAACAGCTTTTGCCGGTTGACATTACTACGGAGGATGAATATTTGGGGATTGTCGGAAAAGACACCCGCTTGGGCATTGACAAGGAATTTATTGAAAAGAAAAAGCGCGGGCATTTGGCTGACGAAAAATATGTTTATGAATATACCTTTGAGCCGAGCCCGAAAGAAGTATTGGATGAAATGATTCCGAGATTGATTGAAGTGCAGTTATATCAGGCATTGCTTGAATCAAACGCTTCGGAGCATAGCGCGCGCATGGCGGCGATGCATCAGGCGACTGACGCGGCAAATGATATGGTTAATGAGTTAACGCTCTTTTATAACAAGGCAAGACAGGCTTCTATAACAGCGGAGATAGCGGAAATATCGGCCGGCGCGAATGCGTTGGCGAAGTAAGTGCTTCAAGACCTCACCCCAGCCCTCTCCTTGCGAAGGAGAGGGAGATAGGCAAAATGTTTTTAGATAGTTCCTCTCCTTCACAAGGAGAGGACAGGTGAGGTTAGGAACGCGGCAAATAGATTGAAAATAAAAAACGGCAGAGATCACTTAAAGTAATCCCTGCCGAGGCGTTGCGAGGGTTATGGGCATGATTCATACTGCATGTGATAATCTGCGCGATACACAATATACGCCCACGGAATTCCGATTAGAATTCCGTAGGTGTTGGGCAGGGCAAGTATAATAGTTACCATCCCTATAGCCCACATCATCACAATTATGAGCATGCCGTTGATTTTGCGGTATATTGCCGCAGGTCGGCCTTTTAAAAGACCGAAGCAACCCGTTAGCATTGCCAGCACGGCAATCAATATTATGCCATAACAAAAAAGCAACCCTTGCCAGATTTCAAATTTAAACATTTTTATCCCCCCTTTATTTTTATGGATTTTATTTTATAAAATGAGCATTATTTATTAATATCATAAAATAATTAATTTGTCAAGCCGTCTTGGCTTGCAACATTCAAAATATGACTAATGTTAAAGAAAACGCAGGTACACCCTCCTTCGCTTCCTCCGACGCTAAAGCTTTGGCGGACAAGAAAGCTTCGGAGGGCAAAGTTAAACAAATCATCGGCGCGGTTGTTGATGTTCATTTTGAGGGCGAACTGCCTGAAATTTATACCGCCTTGGAAGTTGAAAAACAGGCATCCGCCTCCACTAAAGTTACGGCGGACAAAGAAAAAGTTGTTTTGGAAACACAGCAGCATATCGGCTCCAATGTGGTCAGGGCGATTTCCATGGGCTCAACAGACGGCCTTAAGCGCGGCGACAAGGTTGTAAATACCGGCGCCGGCATTACCGTTCCGGTCGGCGATGAAACATTGGGCAGGATTTTTGATGTCTTGGGCAACCCGGTGGACGGGAAACCGGCGCCGAAGACCGACAAAAGATATCCGATCCATCGTCCGGCTCCTTCTTTTACCGAGCAGTCAACCAAAACGGAAATTTTGGAAACCGGCATTAAAGTTATTGATTTGATTTGTCCGATTGCCAAAGGCGGCAAGGTGGGAATGTTCGGCGGCGCCGGCGTGGGCAAAACCGTTATTATTATGGAATTAATCAATAATATCGCCAAAGAGCATGGCGGCTATTCGGTTTTCGCCGGAGTGGGCGAGCGCACCCGCGAAGGAAACGACCTTTATCATGAAATGAAAGACTCGGGCGTCCTGAATAAAGTGTCAATGGTTTTCGGCCAGATGAACGAGCCGCCGGGAGCGCGCGCCCGCGTTGCCTTATCAGGGCTTTCCATCGCCGAATATTTTCGCGATGAGCAGAACCAGGATGTGCTGTTTTTTATAGACAATATTTTTAGGTTTACCCAAGCCGGCTCTGAAGTTTCAACACTGCTCGGCAGAATGCCGTCGGCCGTGGGATACCAGCCGACTTTGGCGACTGAAATGGGAGAATTGCAGGAGCGCATCACTTCAACCAATAAAGGGTCAATCACTTCCATTCAGGCGGTTTACGTTCCGGCTGACGACTTGACTGATCCGGCTCCGGCCACGACCTTCGGCCACCTTGATTCAACCGTGGTGTTGTCAAGGGCTTTGACGGAGTTAGGCATTTATCCGGCTGTTGACCCGCTTGATTCCTCGTCAATTATTTTGGATCCGAAAATCGTGGGCGAAGAGCATTACAAGGTTGCCCGCGGGGTGCAGATGATATTGCAAAGATACAAGGATTTGCAGGATATTATCGCCATTTTAGGAATGGAAGAATTATCCGATGAAGATAAGCTAATCGTAACGCGCGCCAGAAAAATCCAGAGGTTCCTGTCTCAGCCGTTCCATGTCGCGGAAACATTTACCGGCCATCCGGGCAAATATGTTAAATTAGCCGACACAATCCGCGGATTTAAAGAAATTCTTGACGGCAAGCATGACGACAAGGGAGAGGGGGAATTTTATATGAAGGGTGGCATAGAAGATGTTGAGAAGAAATAAAATCAGCTATTTTTAAATCTTATGTCAAATAAAATAATCAATTTTGAAATAGTAACTCCCGAGCGAGTCGTGCTTAAAGAAGAAGTTGCGCAGGTTACCGTGCCGACAAAACAGGGAGAAATTACCATATTGCCGAACCACATTCCTTTAGTGGCTTCGTTGATGCCGGGCGTGATTGAGGTTGTAAAAGGCGATGGAATAAGGGAAGTTATGTCGGTTTCCGGCGGCTTTATAGAAGTTTTAAAAGATAAAGTTGTCATATTGGCCGATACTGCCGAGCGCGCCGAAGAAATAGACGTGAAAAGAGTTGAGGAAGCGCGCCGCATGGCCGAGCAAACGATTAAAGAAATGAGAAAGTATGACCAGAAATCCTTTACCGATGTGAGCGCCAGAATCGCCAAAGAACTGGCAAGAACCAAAGCGGTAAAAAGATGGAAGAGAATTAAGAAAATTGATTAACTCTCGCAAAGAACCCTTGACAAGACATTAATGGTTCGTTAAAATACACAATACGAGCGATTAGCACTTAATGGTTGAGAGTGCCAATTTTCAATAATATAAAATTAATTATTTTTAAATCCAACATGTTTCATGTTATATGTTGCATGTTGCGGGAAAACAATATGAAATTAAAACCATTGCATGATCATGTTATCGTTAAAGCGATAATAGAAGACGAAGTTACAAAGTCCGGCATTGTTCTGCCTGACACGGTTGACAAGGAAAAGCCGGAAAAGGGCGAGGTGATCGCCATCGGGCCGGGCAAGCTGATGGAGAACGGTCAAAGAGCTCCTATGAGCGTAAAAATCGGCGACAAAGTGATGTTTAAAAAATATTCTCCTGACGAGATAAAGGTGGATGAAGAAGAATATTTGGTGATTAGCGAAGGAGATATAATAGCGATATTAGAATAAATTTTTATTTATAAATAAATTTTTTTCATAACATGTTTCATGTTCCATGTTTCATGTTATGTGATAAGAAAATATGGCAAAACAAATAATTTTTGACGAAAAGGCGAGAACTGCCTTGAAAAGGGGGGTTGATAAATTAGCCAACGCGGTTAAGATTACTCTTGGCCCTAAAGGGCGAAATGTGGTGATTGAAAAAAGTTACGGCGCGCCGCAAATTACCAAGGACGGCGTTACGGTAGCCAAAGAAATTGAATTGGAAGACAAATTTGAAAATGTCGGCGCGGAAATCGTTAAAGAGGTCGCTTCAAAAACCAATGACGTGGCGGGCGACGGAACCACCACCGCCACGATTTTAGCCCAAGCCATGATCACCGAGGGACTTAAACTTGTTTCATCCGGCATAAGCCCGATAGAAATCAGGCGCGGCATAGAAAAAAAAGTGGCTTCAATCGTCGCTAAACTAAAAGAGATGAGCAAGCAGATTTCCACCAAAGAGGAAATCGCCCAAGTCGCTTCAATCAGCGCCAATGACAAGGAAATCGGCGAAAAAATTGCCGAGGCGTTTGACAAGGTTGGCAAAGACGCGCCCATTACCGTTGAGGAAGGGCAGTCTTTCGGAGTTGAAGTTGAAGTGGTTGAAGGCATGCAGTTTGACAAGGGCTACGCGTCTCCTTATATGATTACCAACGCCGAATCAATGAAAGCTGAATTTGAAGATCCGTATATTTTAATTACCGATAAAAAAATCGCGTCAATCCATGAGATTCTGCCATTGCTGGAAAAAGTGGTCCAATCGGGCAAAAAGGATTTAGTGATAATCGCCGATGAGATTGAGGGCGAAGCGCTGGCAACTTTCGTGGTCAATAAACTGCGCGGCACTTTCAATGTCTTAGGCATTAAAGCGCCCGGTTTCGGCGACCGCAGGAAAGCGATGCTGGAAGATATCGCCGTGTTGACCGGCGGCAAAGTAATTACCGAGGAAGCGGGTTTAAAACTGGAAAAGGCTGAAATCAGCGATTTGGGCCAAGCACGCAAAGTAGTGTCCACTAAAGATGATTCCACTATTATTGAAGGCAAAGGGGAAGAGAATAAAATTAAAGACAGGATTGCCCAGATCAAGAAAGAGCTGGAAATGTCCGACAGCGATTTTGACAAGGAAAAACTTCAAGAGCGCGTGGCTAAATTATCCGGCGGCGTAGCGGTTATTAAAGTTGGCGCCGCCACCGAGACGGAAATGAAGGAGAAAAAGGACCGTATTGAAGACGCCTTGAACGCTACCAGAGCCGCGGTGGAAGAGGGCGTTGTGCCGGGCGGCGGCTTGGCTTTGGCCTTGGCCGGCAACGCTTTTGAAGAATTGACTGACAAAAAAGAAGATTCTCCTGGAGCCAAAATTATTGATTTGGCGATTCTTGAACCGATTAAGCAGATTGCCGCTAACGCCGGCAAAGACGGCTCGTTGGTTTTGTATAATATCATCAGGGAAAATAAGCAAGGCAGGGTCAATATCGGCTATAACGCCGCCACTGACAAGTTTGAGGATATGATTGAGGCTGGCATTGTTGACCCGACAAAGGTGGTCCGCTCGGCTTTGGAAAACGCCGCAAGCGCCGCGGCTATGTTTTTAACTGTTGAAGCCGTAATTACCGACAAGCCGGAAGAAAAAGGGCACGAGCATGGCATGCATGGCGGCATGGGCGGGGGAATGATGGGAATGTAATAAATATAAAAATAGAATATAAAAAACAAAAAAGCGGTTTTTGCCAAAAGGCCGCTTTTTTATTTTTGTTGCTAAATTTAATAATATGTTTTATAATAAAGATATACTTACAAACTGCGAATAAATATGACAGAAAACAAACAGCCGATTAATATTAATATTTCCACCTCAACCATAATCAAGGTTATTTCCATATTCTTGCTGCTTTATTTCGTTTATTTAATTAAAGATGTTTTAGCGATTCTTTTCATAGCGTTGATTTTCTCCAGCGCGCTTGATCCGTGGGTTGATTGGATGCAAAGTAAAAAAATTCCCAGAGCCGCCGGGATTTTATTGATTTATTTTATTTTATTTATAATAATCAGCTCGGTTCTTTATTTGATAATACCGCCGATAGCGGAACAGGTGGGCGAACTGGCGACTAACTTCCCCCGTTATCTTGAAAAAATAATTTCCGGCTTTTCCGCGTTTAAAGAATATTCCATTGAGCACGGTTTAATAGATGACATTAAAGAAAGTTTGGGCTCCATAAGCTCAAATTTGCAGAAAGCCGCCGGCGGCATTTTTTCAACCGTTGCTAACATATTCGGCGGCATTTTTTCTTTCTTCTTGGTATTGGTGATGACTTTTTATATGGTGGTTGAAGAAAACGCCATAAAAAAGTTAGTCTGGTCCATCGCGCCGGTTAAGCATCAGTCGTATATAATGCAGTTAATAAATCGCATGCAGATAAAGATCGGCTTATGGCTCAGGGGCCAGCTGGTATTAAGTTTTATTATTTTTATTTTAATTTACGCAGGGCTCTCTATTTTAGGGGTTAAATACGCTTTGGTGTTGGCTTTAATCGCCGGCCTTGTTGAATTCGTGCCGTATTTAGGCCCGATGTTAGCCGCCATACCGGCTGTTTTTTTGGCCTTTACTCAGGCGCCGATGCTGGCTTTGTTTGTAGCCGCTTTATATTACATTATCCAATTGGTTGAAAACAATATTTTAGTTCCCAAGATAATGCAGAAAGCGGTCGGGCTTAATCCCATTGTTAGCATCGCAGTGCTTCTTATGGGATTTAAAATCGCCGGCGTGGCAGGCGCGATTTTATCAATTCCGGTAGCCACGGCCGTTAGCGTTTTTATCAATGATTTGTTTGACAGCAAGGCGGCGGAAAGAAGCGAGGTTAAAAGTTAATTTCCGCAAATTTAATTGAATAAAAAAAGAGCGCCTTCTTACGATTGGCGCTCATTGTTTGTTAATAACATTTTTATTGCTATGTTATTTTATTTTTCTTCTCGGCGAGGGAGTATTTGATAAGCCATTCCCCAATATTGTCTGGATTTCTCCTTCCGCGCTCTTTCGGCCCAATCGGAAGCGCCTCGCTCTCCTCCAATTCAATTTTCTTCACTTCAATCCTGTCTATCAAGACATCATCAATGTCCTTGAAGACGATTGCCTTTTTCGTTTTGTCATAGTCGGCAAAATCACGATTGAAAGCGAAGATCATTTGCATATTTTCGTCAATGAGGGCTCCGTAGACGTTTTCAGTTTCCCACACTCCAAAAACTTTTTGGGCAATTTTCCGATGCGTTGTTGTTACCTTATTGCCGTATGTTTCCACAAAGTCTTTAAACTTTTTGGTTTTCGCTGTTATCAATATCAGATACAGCGATTTTTCTTCCTGCTCGCCGGGCAATGTAACGGTTACCCTATGCCTCCGCAGATCTTCTTTGATTAAACCAATGGCGTTATTCATACATTCCTCCTTTGACCGTTATTGGTAAAAACTTCTGGTAAAACAAAATGGTGAACTATGGAAATATCCATAATACGAAAACGATTGACTGTTGCAACCGCCTCGGCACTCGCTTAAAAGTTTGCAATTCTCACACCTCCCTTTCACATTCTTGTTTGTGAATTTGCGATTGAAGTCAAACCCTGAAGACTTTTCCCATATTTCAACTATGGGTTTGTTTTTGATATTTTCACACCGCTGACTGTCCTGTAAGGAAAGACAAGGCATTATGTTTCCGCAAGCGTCAATTGCCATTGCAGAAATTCCAGCAGGGCATCCTGCCCAGTAATCTGACCTAATTGAATTTTCAGGCGCCAATCCAAAGCAATCTGCCGATTGGATATTAATATTCGGATAAAATTTCCTCAACACTAATACTTCTCTGCATATTTTTTTGAAGTCGTCCTCGTTGATCAGCAGATTAACTTGATTTTTCATTCTGCCTGAAGGCATTGCGAGTTGAAGCTGCCAGGAATCCACATCTACGAGGTCAAGAAAACTTGCAAGCCGTGGCAGTTCGTGGTAGTTCAATTTGTGCAAAGTTGTAACTACGCAGATTTGTACACCCAAATTCTGAAGAATTGAAATGTTTTGCATCAATCCTTGCCAGCTATTTTGGTTCTTCCTGATCTTGTTGTGGGCTTGCTTCAATCCATCAATGCTTAATCCGACTGCGAAAGGATTGCAACGACTAATAACTTCTTGTAATGACTCGCTAAATGCGAAAAGTCCATTGCTGATGAACCCCACTTTCAATCCTAGCACGCTTGCGAATGCGAGAAGCGTTTCAAAACCATCTTTCAGGGTTGGTTCCCCTCCAGAAAAAACGACTTTTCCAACTTTCATTTCGGAAAGCTGGAGAAGCACATCTCTCCATTCTTCGACAGAAAGCTCATCCTCCGTTGTCTTGTGTCCGCAATCAGAACCACAATGAATGCAGTTAAGATTGCATTGTTTGGTAGTTTCAATAACAACCTCCCTTAATCTATGCATAAATTACCTCCTATTCCGCTCATTTTTTTTCAAAGACCAAAAAAGCCAAATCATATCGATCTAGCCTCCTTTTTGTGCCTCGGGAGAGAATCGAACTCTCATGGAATTGCTCCCACACGAGTTTGAGTCGTGCGCGTCTACCGGTTCCGCCACCGAGGCAAATATAAAAACCAGCTTAAAAGGCCAGTGTTTTTTCAATTTTATTATAATCTATGTTGAAAAAATTGTCAAAGAAGGCGGGATGGGGTATAATAAGCATATAAATTATGGGCAAAATAATCGCCATCGTAAACCAAAAAGGAGGAGTGGGAAAAACCACGACCGCGGTAAACCTGGGGGCTTATTTGGCGTATCTTGGCAGGCAGGTTTTACTGGTTGACATTGACCCGCAGGCGAACGCCACATCCGGCATCGGCATTGACCACAGGAATTTGGAGCATGGCGTTTATGAGGCGCTTATCGGGCAAAAGCCGATATATGAAGTTATCAAGCATACTTTGCAGGAGGGCTATAAAGTCGCTCCGGCAACCATCGCTTTGGCCGGAGCAGGCATTGAGCTGGTCGGCATGGAAGACAGGGAATTCCGGCTAAAAAGAATTTTGCAAGACATTAAAGACGAGTATGATTATATCATTATTGACGGACCGCCTTCGCTCGGGCTTTTAACCGTAAACAGCTTGGTGGCGGCTGACGAGGTTTTAATTCCCATTCAAAGCGAGTATTATGCCTTGGAAGGCCTGAGCCAGCTGCTTGAAACAATCAGCTTGGTGCAGAATAATTTAAAACCGGAATTAAGCATTAAAGGAGCGGTGATAACGATGTTTGACAAGCGCAATCGCTTATCCGGTTCCGTAATGCGGGAATTGTACCAATATTTTCCCAACCGGGTTTTCCGCTCGGTCATACCGCGAAGCGTCCGCTTGGCCGAAGCTCCGAGTTTCGGCCGCTCCATTCTGCATTACGATCCTAAATCCAGCGGCGGCAGGGCCTATGAGCGGCTGGCAAGGGAGATTATTGATATAGAGAGAAGATAAAAATTTCTAATTTCTAATTTTTTATATTTTAATTTATGTCTAACGGACTCGGCAGGGGGCTTAGCTCCTTAATTCCTAAAAAAGTAAATAAAACCGTTGAAACCGTTCCGCCTTTCGCGCAGGGCGGGGCGGCGGCCGCAGCGGATAAAAGCAGAATTTTGCAGATTTCGCCTGATTTGATAAGTAATAATCCGATGCAGCCGAGAAAAGACTTCGCCCATCAGCCGATGGAAGAGCTGGTTGAATCAATTAAGCAATACGGCATAATTCAACCCATAATCGTCAGCCAAAAAGGCGATCGGTTTGAATTAATCGCCGGCGAAAGGCGCTTAAGGGCGGCTAAAATTATCGGCCTGGATAAAGTGCCGGCGATCGCGCGCGATGCCGAGGAGCAGGAAAAGCTGGAGATGGCTTTAATTGAAAACATTCAGCGCGAAGATCTTAACGCGGTTGAACAGGCCGCGGCTTTTCGCCGTTTGATTGACGAATTTAATTTAACCCAGGAAGAATTGGCGAAACGGGTCGGCAAGGCGCGCTCTTCCGTGTCAAACATTTTGCGCGTGCTTAATCTGCCGGAGGAAATCCGGCAGGCGCTGATAGAGGGGAAGATTACGGAAGGCCACGCGAAATTAATAGCCGGTTTGGATTCGGAAAACAGGCAATCGGCCTTGTTTAAAAAGATAATCCGCGGCGGCTTGACGGTGGGCGCTTCAATCAAGGAAGCGCGGACCATGGGCGGAACTAAGGCGGCGCGGATAAAAATTAATTACGAAGACAGGGATAAGGAAGAAACTTTGCGCGATTTTTTCGGCGCCAAAGTTGAAATCAGGCGCAAAGGCAAAGGAGGCCAGATTATAATTGATTTTTACCGCGATGACGAACTGGGGGAAATTATGGAGAAAGTGAGGCGGTAAAATTTAAATGCTTGAATTTATTAATAGTGTAATAAAATTATTACATAAACGTACAAATTTGTATTAATTTTTTTACAAATATGAAAAATTAAAAGAGAGGAAAAGGGTTTTATATAGCATGTTGTTTTATAACCGCTTTGATCGGCAGAATCCTCTAATGGGAGATTTCGCCGCAACAAAATATGGAAAATATAGTTTATGTTTTTATTGACGCGTCAAACCTTTGGCAGGCGCAGAAAGCTAAAGGCAAATTGTTTGATTTTGAAAAATTGACAAAATATTTAAAAAACAAATTTCAGGCGTCTGAATTGAAGGTTTTTTATTACACTGCTTATCCGGCCGATGGGACAAGAAGTTATGATCTTAACCCGAAGCATAAATTTTTCACTTTTCTTAAAAAGGGGCTTGGCTTTGAAGTTAGAAAAAAAGAATTAAAGAGAATACATTTAATGACTGATCAAGGCCAAGCTATTCAAGAAAAAGGCAATATGGATGTGGAAATTACCATTGATGCCATGTTTCATGTAGAAAAATATCATTTAGCAATTTTGTTTAGTGGCGATTCTGACTTTCTCGCTTTGGTATCGCACCTAAAAAATAATGGCAAAAAAGTTTATATTTTTTCTTCAAAAAATAATATATCCGAAGAATTGAAAACCGGCGGTGATGGCTATTCCGATGTGCTTAAAATTGAAGAGGATATTTGGGGCCATGAGCTTAAACATAGAGCAGGGCAGTAGGTCGGAAACAAATAAAAATCACCCTCCGCGTGGAGGGTGATCCTTGGATGTAATACCCTTTCAGTCTATGTTAAAACTGAAAGACAATTATAATATAGCATAGACTTATTAAAATTTCAATAGCAATTGTTGTGGATAATTAAAAGATGCCTAAATTACATAAAATAGGCATTATTCCGGCGCATACTACTAGAAATATTGATAAATACCGATTAAAATCGGTATTTTATTTTTGGTTGATTTTTTAGGGGGAAAATGGTAAATTAAAATTAGATTAAATAATCTTTATGCCGCAGAAACGCCACAGTCCTTTTGTGGAGGAGACTACAGCGGGGCAGAATTTTATGTTCAACTTTTTCAAGAAAAATGTTTCTCAAAAAGATATAGCTTCTGGATTATATACAGCTATAATTAGAGACGGAGTTAAGAAGCCGGTAAAAGATGCAGAAGGAAATATTATGCTTTCTACAACCGAGCAAAAAAAATTACTATTATCACATTTATATGATTTATTGGAAATTAGGAAGCTCAACAGCATTAAAACACAGCTACTTGCTTTTTTTGTTATGGATAATCACAAAATTAAAGATGATGGCGATCTGTATATACAAATGAATTTCATTATTGATGATATTAAGAAAATACAAAACTTTTTTCGTAATATAACAAAAACAGAGAGTCATGAATTTTTTAAAAATAATTTTTTATTTGGCAAAAAATTAAACCCTATACAAAAAACACTTGCTCTATCTTGGTATGTTGTAAATTGTAAAGCAATCGATGCGATTTTTAAGCAAGCCCTAAAAAAGGTGAATATCGCTAAAGAATAAAATATAGACGTTTTGATATTATGGTGTTCGCCCTGCCATTTACCACTTCGCCGCAACAAAATAAATATATGACTTACCAAGAAAAATTATGTTTAAGAATTGGCAATATAGAAAAGTGGCCTAAATTTGAAAGGCTTGATTTTCTTACAGATTTAAACGAGATAGCAGATAAGATGAATTTAAAAGGAACTGATGAAGGTTATTTAGCGTCGTTGTTAATATATCATCAGTTATGCGAAGAAATGATAAAAAAGTTAATAGAATGCTCTGATTTTTTTATGCAATGTGCGATATTTCCAAAAGAAATACAAACAACGAATTTAGCAAAGAAAAATATGTTTGGACAATTATTAAGTAGCTTGGAATCAAACTAGTTTTTATAACTACATTTACGCTGTTATCCTCAACAGCATTGGCTTACACAAGAGTTAATGGCTATTATCGCCGTTCAAGTGGCTCATACGTCCAACCACATTATCGTTCTAATTCGGACAGTTATAAGTGGAATAACTGGTCAAACCGTGGCAACTATAATTTTTTTACAGGCAAAAAAGGATATAAAAATTGGTAAGTTATTTTATTTTGGAACAGGGGCTGGTTGATTTAATCGGCGGCTATGAGGAAGCCGGAAATATATAGAAGAAAAAATCGGCAAAAAAATGGAAATTTGCAGGCGTGAATAGTAAATGTATATTTTTTTATAATTACGCAATAAAATGATTTTTTATAAAAAAGAATAAAAGGAGGAGCAAATAAGAGCCGTTTTTATATTATGAAATGGCTTTTTTTGTTTCAAGAAAAAATTTGCCAACTCGGCTTAAAATGTTATACTATATTAGTAATATTTTCTAATTGCCTAAAACAATGAAATTCGTCCATCTCCATGTCCATAGCCATTATTCTCTGCTTGACGGACTCGCCAAAATTGACGATCTGGTTAACCGCGCCAAAGAAGACGGGGCCGAAGCCCTGGCCTTAACCGACCATGGCGTAATGTATGGGGTTATTGAATTTTACCAAAAATGCAAAAAGGCGGGCATTAAGCCGATTATCGGGGTTGAAGCGTATTTGGCTCCGGGTTCGCGGCTTGATAAAAATACGAGATCAGATGAAAAAAATTATCATCTCGTGCTCTTGGCGAAAAATAACGAAGGATATAATAATTTAATCAAACTTACTTCAATCGCCCACATGGAAGGGTTTTACTATAAGCCGCGCGTTGATTGGGAAGTTTTAAAAGAACATTGCCAGGGGCTCATCGCCATGTCGGCCTGTCTGGCCGGGGAAATTCCCAGACTGATTGTCGCCGGGAAGATGGACAAAGCGAAAAAAAGAATTTCGGAATATCAAGAGCTTTTCGGCAAAGAGAATTTTTATCTTGAATTGCAGGATCATCCGAATTTGGAGCATCAGGCCGAGGTGAACAAAAAATTGATACAGCTTTCAAAAGAATCTGGCGCGCCATTAGTCGCGACCAATGACGTTCATTATTTAAATAAAGATGATGACGAAGCGCAGGACGTGCTGTTATGCTTGCAGACCAAAAAGAAAAAAGAGGATCGCGACAGAATGAGCATGGTGGGGGAAAATTATTCTTTCCGCTCCACCGGCGAGATGACAAAAACTTTTAAAGACACGCCGCAGGCCATAGAAAATACCGTTAAGATCGCCGGCGAATGCAATTTGGAGATAGAGCTGGGACAGACTCATCTGCCTTCTTTCCAGGTGCCCGGCGGCAAAAGCGCGGATGAATATCTTACAGAGCTGTGCCTGGAAGGCATGGCCAAGAGGTATGGCTATGACAAAGAAAAAATAATTAAATCATACCAGGAGTTCGCGAAAAATGAAGAGAGCGGAGAAAAAAATAGTGATGGCGAAATTTTGCGGCAAAAATTGGAAAGATTGAATTATGAATTGTCCGTAATAAAGAAAATGGGCTTTTCGCCGTACTTTTTAATCGTGGCTGATTTTGTCAATTGGGCTAAAAATAACAATATCGTGGTGGGGCCCGGGCGCGGCAGCGCCGCCGGCTCCTTTGTTTCTTACTTGGCTGGCATAACCAATCTTGACCCGTTGGAATATGATTTATTGTTTGAGCGCTTTTTAAATCCGGACCGCATTTCCATGCCTGACATTGACTTGGATTTCGCCGATATCAGGCGCGACGAAGTAATCCGCTATGTTGAGGAAAAATACGGCCAAGACCACGTGGCGCAGATCATCACTTTCGGCACTATGGCGGCGCGGGCGGCGATAAGAGATGTCGGCAGAGCGCTTGACTACCCTTATGATTATTGCGACAAGCTGGCCAAGATGATACCGATGTTTTCAAAAATTAAACAGGCGCTGGAAATTGTCGGCGAATTAAAAGAAATTTACAGAACGGAAGAAGCGGCGCGCAAAATTATTGATTACGCCAAGCGCCTTGAGGGAGTGGCGCGGCACGCTTCAACGCACGCCTGCGGCGTCCTAATCACTAAAAATCCCCTGACTAATTATGTGCCTCTGCAATACGCTTCTTCGTCAGACAGGACGATTGTTTCGCAATACAGCCTGCATCCGGTGGAAGATTTGGGGCTTTTAAAAATGGATTTTTTGGGATTGAAAAATTTAACCATCATTGAATCCGCCATAAAGATTATAAAAAATACGCGCGGATTGGAAATTAATATTGATAAAATCCCTTTGGACGACAAAGGGGCGTATAAATTATTGCAAGACGGGGAAACAACCGGAATTTTTCAATTGGAATGTTTGTCAGGAGATACAATAATATCCAATACAACCATAAAAAAATTGTATGAAAATAAGCATTTGAAAGAAAAATTATTATCCGTTTATGTTAATGACGGCAAAGTCCATAAAAATAAAATAATAAAAGTTATCAAAAGCGGGGAAAAAGAAGTTTATAATTTAATAGCGGAAAATAATTGGCACATTAAGGCCACAAAAAAACATCAGTTTTTAACTGATAACGGCTGGAAGACGCTGGGGGATTTAAAACGGGGAGATAAAATTTTAATAAAAGCCAAGGCAAAGCATTTATTTTATAACACATGCCAAAAATGCGGGAAACAAATAAACGGGCAAAAAGAAGGCAAAAGCGATTTTTGTTATAGATGCTCGGCGCGATTTTACAGCAATCCAAGTAAAAAAGAATCAAGAGAAAAAATTAAAGCAGCTAGAATTAAGTTTTATCAAAGCGGCGGCAAGCCATGGAATCAAGGATTAAATATTGAAAATTCAAAAAGAGTAAAAGAAATGGGCCAGAAAATATCCAAGGCTCTCTCAGGCAGAACTTTTGAAGATTTTTATGGCAAAGAAGAAGCGGAAAAGAGAAAAACAGCATTATCTGAAAAATTCAGAGGAGCCGGCAATCCCATGTTTGGCAAGCCCTCTCCGCATAGAAAAGGAGGATTTAGAAAAGACTTGGGGCATTATGTGCGTTCCACATGGGAGGCTGATTTCGCCAGGATATTAAAATTGCATAATTTAGAATATCAATATGAGCCGGAAACATTTGAATTAAGAAGGCCTAACGGGAATATTTTACATTACACCCCTGATTTTTATACAGAATCAAATAATACTTATTATGAAATTAAAGGATGGCTGCATGACTTAGATAAAGAAAAAATAGATTTATTTCAAGAACAATATCCTCAATATAATTTTGTTTTAATCAGCTCTACGAAATTTTCCGAGTTTGCTTTAAAGTATAAAAAATTAATTAATTGGGAATGTCCCAAAATTCCAGAAAATTTTTATTTTGTTAAAATTAAGAAAATTGAATATAGCGGCAAAGAAATGACTTATGATATTGCTATGCAATCGCCAGGCAATAATTTTATCGCAAACGGGTTTGTCGCGCATAATAGCAGCGGCATGAAGCGCTATTTGCGCGAGCTCAAGCCGACTGAATTTGAGGATATAATCGCCATGGTGTCATTGTATCGTCCGGGGCCGATGGAATGGATACCGAATTATATCGCCGGCAAGCAGGGCAGGAAAAAGCCGCAATATCTGCATCCGAAGCTGGAGCCGATTTTGTCCAAAACTTACGGCGTGGCGATTTATCAGGAACAGGTTATGCAGATGGCGCGGGCGTTAGCCGGCTTTTCCATGGCTGAAGCCGATGTGTTAAGAAAAGCCGTGGGAAAGAAAATTCCCAAGCTTTTGTCGGAGCAAAAAGAAAAATTCATTGACGGCTGCGTTAAAAACGGAATTGCCAGCCAGCTGGCTGAAAAAATATTCTCGTTTATTGAGCCGTTCGCCGGCTATGGATTTAACAGAAGCCATGGCGCCTGCTACGCCTTAATCGGCTATCAGACCGCGTATTTAAAAGCCAATTGGCCGACTGAATTTATGGCGGCTCTTTTAACCAGCGACCAGGAAAATATAGACAGAATCGCCATTGAAATAGAAGAATGCCGCTATATGGGCATTGAAGTTCTTCCTCCTAACATAAACCAATCATTCGCTTCGTTTACCGTTATCACCAGCGGCACGGTTAAAAATAAAATCGTCAGCCGGGATGAAAAAGCCAATACCATCCGCTTCGGGCTCAAGGCCGTTAAAAATATCGGCAATAATATTGTTGACGTGATAATCAAGGAGCGTAAGAAAAACGGGCCCTATCAAGACATAACCGATTTTTTGGAGCGAGTCAATGACAAGGATTTAAACAAAAAATCATTGGAAAGCTTAATTAAATGCGGCAGTTTTGACCAATTCGGCGAACGTGGGCGATTGCTTGGCAATATGGATAATTTGCTCAAGTTCAATAAAGGCATAAACAAAAGCCGCGACAACGGCCAAGTCAGCCTTTTTGCCGATGCTCCCGGCTTGAAGATGGATAATAAAATAAAATTGGAGCAATGCGCGCCGGCGAACCGCCGGGAAAAGCTGGCATGGGAAAAAGAATTGCTCGGGCTTTACATTACCGAGCATCCCTTCGTTGATTACAAAAAATATTTAAGCGGCAAGGTTGCCGCAATAGCGGAATGCCGCGCCCATCTTAACCAGGACCAAGTTGATATCGCCGGCATCATAACAAAGATACAAAAAATAATGACCCGCGCCAATGAACCTATGCTTTTCGTTAAAATTGAAGATTTATCCGGCGGCATGGAAATATTGGTTTTTCCGTCTCTGCTTAAAGAAACAGCGGCAATCTGGCGTGAAGGCGAAGCGGTTCTTTGCCGAGGCAAGCTGTCGGATAAAGACCATGAAATCAAATTATTATGCAACAAGGCGATTGAACTCACTTTAGAAAATGTTGAGCAAGCGATAATTAAATTTAAAAAAGAAAACGGAATTGTAAATAACGCGATAAAGAAAAATTTCGCAAAATTAAATTCAGCGGTTTTAACAGACGAGACAAATTTATATATCGCGCTGAATAAAAATTATAATCCCGATATTTTAAGCGAATTAAAAGAGTTGTTGACGAAACATCAGGGCGATAAAAAAGTTTATTTTAAAATTAAATCTTCAAATATTGAAACAGATTTTAAAGTTAACCCTTGCGAATCTTTAATTAAAGAAATTAATCGTTTATTAAGCAAATTAGACGAATAGCTGTTACAATTGCAGCAATTAGGGTTACCTTTGGGGTTTCGTTCTAAGGTATACTGGTGGCAGGATTATTTAACTAATAATTTTTGCCAACCATATGTCAAGAAGAAACACCCAAGAGGCTTTAATCGCTATGAAAAAAAACATTTTAGACTCTTGCTTAGCCAAGACAATGCTCTGCAAAGACGGGGCTAAATTGCTGCATTTGCACCCCAAATCATTTTCCCGCTTAAAAAAACATTATCTTGAAGGCGGCGAAGCCGCCCTGATTCCTCGGCCGCCAGGCCCTAAAAATGGTTTTACGGCCGGTAATCGGACACCAGTTTGGCTGGAAAACATAGTCTGCGGCCTGGCCAGGAACAATATCTATGCCGGTCCGGTGGAACTGTCAGATATGTTATTTGATCGATATGCCGTCAAGCTGCACCAATCAACTGTTTTCCGCATATTGCGCCGTAACCGTATCCGTTATTGCCGGGAATGCATCAAGCCACAGAAGCGCAAACCCCAACTATATTGCATGGAAACGCCGGGAGAAGAATTGCAATTAGATGCCTGCTATCCATTTGGCCGCGGCCGGCAGCTCTGTTGTTTTGACGCCATTGATGACTGTTCCCGCCATGTGGGCGGTAAAATGTATGCCAGGGAAACAGCGGAAAACGCCATTGACTTCATCAAATACCTAATTGAGCGCGCGCCCTACACTATCAAACGAATCAGAATAGACAACAGGAGCAAAAACCAAATATCCGCCTTTTGCCGGTCAATCGGCATTGAGCCTATTGTTAATGAGGCGCATCAGCCAAAGCAAAATGGCAAGATTGAACGATTCCACCGCACTGTTAAAAATGAGTTTTTCTGGAAATACTGCGGTTTCTACGATGATGTCAACTTAATTGATTACAAATTACAGCAATGGCTGGTATATTACAATGAGCAGCGCCGCCATGGCGGCTATGGCATGAACCGGCTGACGCCGGCGCAAAAAATCGCCGGTTCTTTATTTAATTCTTTATACATAATACCTCCTGAAAAGGTAACCTTGACTATGCAATCGTACAAAATTAGACGAATAGCCGATTTTTTGTTATAATAACAAATAGATATTGCCGTTAAACGTTTATCAATATAAAACATAAATTTATATGCCAACTAAAATTAAAGTAAAAAAAATCAATCCGCCGGCTGGCGGACGCAAATCAGCCAAGCCGGGCAAAGCCGTTTTAATAAAAAAGCAGTCCAAAGCGCCGAAGCCGAAACAGCCCGCCGGCGCCATTACGCCTGTCAAGGCGCTTAAACGAATGGTAATAGCCGTAAACCCCGTTAGAAAGGGCGGGGCTAAGAATAAAGAAGCTGGATTACACTCATCTCCAACCCGAGGGTTGGGGCTTTCTAACGGGGTAAACGCGATTATGCCGGAGAAAAAACCGGAAGAAGCTCCGGCGCCGGAGCCGAAAGAGGCGACTAAAGCCGAGATTGTGCTAAAGTCAATTTCTCAGGAAGAAAAAGCGCCGGATGCGCAAAATGAATTATCAGCGATTAAAAATCTTGAAGTTAATAAAATAATAAATATTAAAGAGCCGCAAGCTGATAAAGTTAACGCGGTTGATAAAGAGCTCGCGGAAAAAACGGCCGGTAAGGACAGGTCAATAGCCGTTTACCGCAAAATCGCGTATAGTTTTATCATACTAACGGTTATGCTTTTAGCCGCGATTTTTTATTTTTCATTTGTCAAAGTAACAATAACCATTTTGCCCAAGCAGGAAGCCATAAACAGCAATTTGATTGTTGACATTCTTGATAAAGACAAGGGAACAGCGGCCGGCGGCGCCGTAACAGGGGAGGTTAAGCAAGCCGAGATTGAGCAAAGCAAAACTTACGCCGGGAGCGGCATTGAAACGGTTGGCGAAGAGGTGAAAGGCAAAATCATCGTATTCAATAATTACAACAGAAGCCAGCAGCTGGTGGCGACAACGAGATTTCTTTCGCCGGACAATAAATTGTTCAGATTGAAAAATACAATTACCGTTCCCGCCGGAGGCCAGGTTGAGGCGGATGTTTACGCTGATGAAGTCAACCCGGAAATGGCAATAGCCGCGGCTCATTTTATCATACCCGGCCTTTGGGCCGGCTTGCAGGACAAGATTTACGGCGAGAGCAAAGAGCCGATGGAGTATTCCCGGAAAGTTAAAAAGTATATACAGCAAGCCGATATTGAAACGGCCGTTAAGGATTTAAGAGAGAGTTTGCTGGAAAAAGCCAAAGTTGAAATCGGCGAGAATTATAAAGATTATAGCAGGGTGATTTACGATATTGACAACAATTCAATCAGCCAGGAAGTCGGCGGCAAAGTAGGCGAAGAAAAAGATGAATTTCCCGTCACTATGAAAACCAACGTGATAGTGGTCGCTTTTAATGAAGATGATATTTTTAAGCTGGCTCAGCAAAAGCTGAATTCAATTTTGTCCGATGACAAAAAATTAGCGGAATTTGGAAAAGACAATATCAGCTACGGCTTAAACGGTTATAATATAAATCAGGGCTCCGCTTCGTTGAATGCGAGCTTTAGCGGCAAAATAACCGCCCGGGAGGGCGCCGATATCGTGGAAAGGGATAAAATATTAGGGCTTAGCCGCGAGCAGTTGGACGTTTATTTGAAAAATATGCCGGAGATTGCGGATTATGAAATTAAATTTTATCCTTCATTTATAAATAAAGTCCCTAATTTAGCCGATAGGATTGAGATAGAGATTAGGGATTAATATGTATGTCTGAAAAAAATAAAAATCAATTGGAAACAATGCGCCATTCTTTGTCCCATATCATGGCCTTGGCCGCAGCCGAGTTTTGGCCTGATGTTAAATTCGCCATCGGGCCGGCGATTGAAAACGGTTTTTATTATGATTTTGATTTCGGCGATAAAAAAATAGGCGAGGATGATTTGATAAAAATTGAGAAGAAGATGAATCACATCATAAAGCAGAATTTAAAATTTGAAAGATTTGAGATGGATATTGACGAGGCGGCAAAAAAAGAAAAATCAGCGGGGCAGATTTACAAAGCCGAGCTGATTAAAGATTTGAAAATAGCCGGCGAGACAAAAGTAAGTTATTACAAACTGGGCGAGTTTACTGATCTTTGCGCCGGACCGCATATCGCGTCAACCGGCAAAATCGCCAAGGGCAGTTTTAAACTGGCTAAATTAGCCGGCGCTTATTGGCGGGGCGATGAGAAAAATAAAATGCTGACTCGCGTTTACGGAGTCGCTTTTGAAACAAGAGCGGAACTGGATGAATATTTAAAGATGATGGAGGAAGCGGAAAAAAGAGACCACAGGAAGCTGGGCAAAGAGCTGGATTTATTTTGCTTTTCCGATTTAGTCGGCGCGGGGCTCCCCTTGTTTACGCCCAAGGGAGTTATTATTATTGATGAGTTAAAAAAGCATATTGAAACGGTTTGCAGAAGTTACGGCTTTGAAAAAGTTATGACTCCCCATTTGGCGAAAATTGAATTGTTTGAATTATCAGGCCACGCTAAAAAATTTGCCGATGAATTATTCCATGTGTCATCGGACAGGGGGCATGAATTTGTTATGAAGCCGGTCCAATGCCCTCATCAAACCCAAATTTACGCTTCAAAAATACGTTCGTACCGCGACTTGCCTATAAGATATATGGAATCAGAAAAGCAGTATCGTGCCGAAAAAACAGGCGAGGTCGGCGGTTTAAACAGAGTTTACGCGATAACGGTTGAAGACGGCCATTCTTTTTGCCGAGTTGATCAAGTCAAACAAGAAGTGATTAATATGATTAACATAATAAAGAATTTTTATAGCGCGCTCGGACTTTGGGGCGGCCACTGGGTTTCGCTGTCGGTCAGAGATTATAGTCATCCTGAAAAATATATCGGCGAGCCCGAAGATTGGGATAAATGCGAGGAAATGCTACAGGAAATTTCCAATGAAATGGGCTTAAACGCGAAAAGATGCGAAGGAGAAGCCGCGCTTTACGGGCCTAAGCTTGATTTTATGTTTAAAGACGCCATAGGAAAAGAAATTCAAATCCCAACAGTACAGCTTGATTTCGCCACACCCAAAAGATTCAATCTCGTTTATACCAACGAAAAAGGCCAGGAAGTAAATCCGGTAATGGTGCATAGGGCGATATTGGGTTCCTATGAAAGATTCCTTGTTTTATTAATTGAGTATTTTGGCGGCGCTTTTCCGGTATGGCTGTCGCCGGCGCAGGTGAAAATAATTTCAGTCGGCGCCGGGCATATTGAATATTGCCGTAAACTGGCGCGAGAATTAAAAGAGCGGGATATCAGGGTTGAAGTGGACGATGCCAATGAAAC
>JAUYAT010000027.1 GCA_030693295.1 bacterium | reverse complement strand
TTTTCCGCCATAGGCGGACCCGCCTCGGGCGGGGATTATTATTCAAAAGATAAAAATTTGAAAAATAAAGAAAACGGTTGGAAAATTTATCCGGCGGATTTTGTGACAACCGAAGAAGGAACCGGCGTGGTGCATATCGCCCCGGCGTTTGGCGAGGATGATATGAATTTGGGCAAAAAACATAACTTGCCTTTTATTCAGCATGTTGGCATGGATGGCGTAATCAAGAAAGAAGCCGGCGAATTTGCCGGTATGAGCGTTAAACCCGCTAATGACCATACGAAAACCGATGTTGAAATAATAAAATATTTGGCTCACAAAGGTTTATTATTCGCCAAAGAAAAATACGAGCACAACTATCCGCATTGCTGGCGCTGTGAAACGCCCCTGATAAATTACGCGGCTTCTTCATGGTTCGTGAATATTGAAAAAATAAAAAAACAGATGCTTAAAACCGCGAAAGAAATCAGCTGGTCGCCCAAGCATATCAAAGAGGGCAGATTTGGCAACTGGCTGGAAAGCGCGCGCGACTGGTCAATCAGCAGGCAAAGATTTTGGGCATCGGTTATTCCGATTTGGAAGTGCGAAAAATGCGGAGAAATGGAAGTATTTGGATCGGTAGCTGAATTGGAAAACGCCTGTCGTAGGGACAGGACATTGTCCTGTCCGGAAGAAAAAATTACTGACATTCATAAACACATCGTTGACAAAATTACTTTCAAGTGCGAGAAGTGCGCCGGCAAAATGCGTAGAATTCCGGATGTGCTGGATACTTGGTTTGATTCCGGCTCAATGCCTTACGCGCAAATGCATTATCCTTTTGACCCCGATAGTATATCCTCGCAGTACTCGGATAACTACGGGGCAGGAAACAAAGAAAAAATTGTTACTTTATGTCCGCCAAAAGGATTTCCGGCGCAGTTTATCGCAGAAGGAATTGATCAGACCAGATGCTGGTTTTATTATCTCCACGCGATTGCCAGCGGCATTACGGGCAAGCCGGCTTATAAAAATGTAATAGTCAATGGAATAGTTTTGGCCGAAGACGGCAAAAAGATGGCCAAAAAGTTGAACAATTATCCCGATCCTATGTTCGTGTTTGACCAATACGGAGCGGACGCTTTGCGCTATTATCTTTTAACTTCGCCGGTGATGCTGGCGGAGAATTTGAATTTCTCCGAAAAAGGAGTTGAGGAAGCATTGAGAAAAGTGGGGATGATTTTGTGGAATGTTTATAAATTTTACGAGATGTACGCGGAATCCCCCCTAACCCCCCTTGCGAAGGGGGGCGAGGTGGGATCTTCAGCACTGGATAAATGGATTAACGCAAGATTAAAACAATTAATAAAAGAAGTAACGGAAAATATGGATAATTATAATCTGCCCAAAGCAACCAGGCCGATCGGGGAATTTATCAATGATTTGTCCACTTGGTATCTGCGCCGTTCGCGCGACAGATTCAAGAGTGATAATAAAGAAGATAAAAACGCCGCTTTAAGCGCGATGCGATTTGTTTTAACCGAATTGGCGAAAGTCATGGCGCCGTTTATGCCTTTTATCGCCGAACAATTATGGCAGAGGGTGAGTGGCTTTAACTTTAAAGACGAGAATAAGTCGGTGCATTTGGAAAGCTGGCCCTCCTTCGCCAAGGCTACGGAGGGCAAGCCAGACGATATCTTGGAGAATATGGAAGTTGTTAGAAAAATTGTGGAGCTGGGATTGGCGAAAAGAGATGAGGCGGGAATTAAGGTGAGACAACCAATCGCTTCGCTCAAAATCAAAAATCAAAAATCAAAAATCAAAAATAATGAAGAATATATAAAGCTGATAAAAGATGAGCTTAATGTGAAAGAAGTTGAATTCGTTGAGGAAGGCGGAAAATTACAAATTGAATTGGATACTGAGATTACTCCTGAATTGAAGCAGGAAGGCATAAAAAGAGAATTGGTGCGTTTTATTAACGGTTTGCGCAAAGAGGCGGGGATGACGATTAAGGATAGAGCCGTGATTTATTGGCAGACTGAAAATAAGGAAATTAAGCAAGCGATTGAAAAATATAAAGATGAAATTATAAAAGATACTTTAGCGAGCGAGATGAATGAGGGCGAGAGTGATAATATTGATTTAAGCAAAAAGGTTAAAGTAAATGAGATGGCAGTTTGGCTGGGAGTCAAAAAAATATAAGAATTAATAATTATGAAAACAATAAAAGCGTTGGTTTTATTTTCCGGCGGGCTGGACTCAATGCTGGCCGTTAAAATTTTGCAAAAGCAAAATATTGAAGTTGGCGGCGCTTGCTTTAAGAGCAATTTTTTCGGCTGTGAAAAGGCGCGTGAGCCGGCGGAATTTTTGGGAATTAAATTATTTGAAATTGATATAAGCGAAGAAATTTTAGAGCTGGTAAAAAATCCGCCGAGCGGCTATGGCAAGCATCTGAATCCTTGCGTTGACTGCCATGCTTTGATGGTTAAAAAGGCGAGTGAGTTTTTACAAAAAGGCTCCACAGCTCCCCGCAGTGCGATGCGGGGAGACTATGGAGCCGGCATTTATGATTTTATCGCCACCGGCGAAGTCTTGGGCCAAAGGCCGTTTTCGCAGAATAAAGACGCGCTAAAAAGAGTGGAAAAATTAGCCGGCGTGGAAATTTTGCGCCCGCTTTCGGCCAAACTTTTGCCTGAAACTGAAATTGAAAAACAAGGACTGGTTGTAAGGGGAAAATTATTGGATATTCAAGGCAGGACGCGCGAGAGGCAGATGGAACTGGCGGAAAAATATAATTTAAAATATTATAGCGCTCCGGCCGGCGGCTGCCTCTTAACTGATCCTGAATTCAGCCAGAGGTTGTTGGTGATGCTGGATAATTGGCCAGAGTGCGATGCGAATGATGTTGAATTATTAAAATACGGACGGGTTTTTTGGTTTAAGACACGAATGGACACGAATAAGAAACGAATCCCGCCCGGCGGGACGAATCACGAATGGGTTTTGGCGGTTGTTGGCAGGAATAAAGAAGATAATGAGAATTTGGAAAAGCTGGCTAAAAAAGGCGATGTTATGTTAGAGTTAGAGGAGATAATGGGACCGCTCACTCTTGTGAGAAATTACAAATTACAAATTACAAACGATTTTGAAATTGAGATTCCGGAAAAATTAAAGATGAGCGAGTTGAAAATGGGAGAAGAGAAAAGCGAGGAAGAGATTTTGCAAATAGCCGCGTTGCTTACCGGATATTACGCGACAAAAGCGAGGGGGCAAAAGGTAAAAATAAAAATAATAAATAAATAAGATTTCATGTTGCATATTTTAAGTTTATGTTCCATGAAATAAAAATTTATGACAACAACATTATTAATCGTATTGGGGATTGTCGCCGTTATAATTTTGGCAATAATCGCAATGTACAACGGATTGATTAAACTAAAAAATCGGGTTGGCGAAGCCTGGAGCGATATTGACGTGCAGTTAAAGAGGCGCTATGATTTAATTCCCAATTTAGTGGAAACAGTAAAGGGCTACGCGGCGCACGAAAAGGAAACTTTGGAAAAAGTCGTTCAAGCGCGCAACGCGGCAATGCAGGCGCAATCAGGCGGAGACGCAAAAAAACAAGCTGAAGCGGAAAACGCTTTATCCGCGACCTTGAAATCAATTTTCGCTTTGTCGGAAAGCTACCCGGATTTGAAAGCGAACCAGAATTTTCTTGAACTGCAAAGAGAATTGACCGATACTGAAGATAAAATCCAAGCCGCCCGCCGGTTTTACAATGGCAATGTTCGCGACTTCAACACTAAACTGCAAGTTTTCCCGACTAATATTATGGCCGGCACGTTAGGTTTTAAAGCGCGAGAGTTTTTTGAGATTGGGGAAGCGAAAGAGAGAGAAGTCGTGCAGGTTAAATTTTAATTTATGCCAACGCTCTATACTCATTCAGATTTAAACAAACGAAAGACATGGCTTTTGATGTCCGTGTTTTTCGTGTCAATAATTTTAATCGGCTATATTTTTAGCGCGGCCATGGAAAGCTCGGGAATTTTATATTTCGCGGTTGGCTTAAGTATTGTTATGTCATTTGTAAGCTATTGGTGGAGCGACAAGATCGTTTTAGCCATGAGCGATGCCAAACCGATTGATCATGATACGAACCGCGAGCTTTACCATATCGTGGAAAATTTATGCATCGCCGCCGGCCTGCCAACGCCAAAAATTTATATTATTAATGATACGGCGCCGAACGCTTTCGCCACCGGCCGCGATCCGGAGCACGCGGTGGTCGCGGTTACCGCCGGGTTGCTGCAAAAATTGGAAAAAAGCGAGTTGGAAGGAGTTATCGCCCATGAATTATCGCATATCGGCAACCGCGACATTCTGCTCTCCACCATTGTTACGGTTTTAGTCGGCGTGATTGTGCTTTTAGCCGATTGGTTCAGGCGCTGGACTTTTTGGGGCGGCGGGAGAAAGCGCGGCAATGACCGCGAAGGCGGCCAATTGCAGTTGATTATTATAATCGCGGCGGTTGTTTTATCAATTTTAGCCCCGATATTCGCTTATTTGATGCAGTTCGCCATTTCGCGTAAGCGCGAATTTTTGGCCGACGCGGACGGCGCTCTTTTAACCCGTTATCCCGATGGCTTGGCGCGCGCTTTAGAAAAAATTTCCGCGGACCAAGAGCCGCTGGAGGTCGCCAATCGCGCCACGGCGCATCTATATATCGCTTCGCCTTTTAAGGATAAAAATAAAAAAAGAGGCTTTTTTACAAAAGCATTTATGACGCACCCTCCTGTTGAAGAGCGAATAGCGGCTTTAAGAGATTTAAAGGTTTAGCATTTATGCTTGTCCGCCGCAGCTTTAGCGAAGGCGGAACCCATCCGCCGGTTGAAGAACGGATAGCTGCACTAAGGGGAATGGAAGTGTAATATTTTTTAATTTTTTAGACAGTCTGAAAACTACCCCATGTCATTCCCAGCTTGACTGGGAATCCAGGGGTTAGCGGTATAAATAAGAAAAAGAGTAAAAGTGTTAAAAATATTAAACTTCTTATTAATTATTCGCGTTTTTGCGGTACACTCCTGGATTCCCGCTTGCGCGGGAATGACAAAAGAAGTTTTCGGACAGTCGGACCAGCCTTTGGCTGGCAATAAATTTTTAATTTTTAATTTTAAAGTTATGGCGCAAATTTTAATTTTTGGAGATAGTATTGCCTATGGTGCATGGGACATAGAAGGCGGTTGGGCGCAAAGACTGAGAAAATATCTGGATCAAAAAATTATTAATTCAGGTTTTGAGTTGTATTATTTGGTTTATAATCTGGGGATTGATGGAGAAACGGCTGGCGGCATATTGGAAAGATTTGAAAATGAAGCAAAGCTAAGAATATGGGAAAACGAAGAAACGATTATTATTTTTTCAACCGGCGCGAACGACTCAATTTATAATAAAACGGAAAAAAGTTTCAGATGCCCGCCTAAAAAATATAAAGAGAATTTAAAACAGCTGTTTAGTCTTGCAAAAAAATATTCAGATAAGATCATTTTCGTCGGTTCAACTCCGGTTGATAGGCGAGTAGATCCGATTCCTTGGGTTCCCGATTGTTCGTATAAAAACGAGTACATCAAAAAATACGATGAAATCGCCAAAGCCATTTTTGAAAATAACGGAGGATATTTCATTGAAATTTTCAGCGAGTTTGAAAAATTGGATTACGAGAAGATGTTAACGGACGGCGTGCATCCCGATTCCAAAGGCCATGAAATTATTTTTAAATATGTGAAAAATTATTTAATAAATAATAAAATAATATGACAACAAAAAAACATTTCACGGCCGAAGAGGCCAAACAAATCGGCGAACAATTGGGAATTGGCTGGAGCAAGTTTGATGTTGAGCAGTTTAGGATGGGCATGGATGTTGAGCTGGAGCATGGAACGATTGACCCGAACACGAACGTCACCGGCGACGATCCGCTCGCGACCGGGAAAATCGCGCTGGCGCATTTGAACGAAATTCGGGATTATTACACCCGGCTGGAAAAAATGGAAAAAGAAGGAGAAGCGCGTTGGGAGAATAAATAGTTTTTATCGTCATCCTGAACGAATCCGCCAGCTGGCGGAGTAGTGAAGGATCTCTGGTTGAACGCATATGTCATTGATAATGTATAAAAAATGATTAATATTCCCGCCTACTTACCTGAGATTCTTCGCCCTTCGGGCTCAGAATGACATTAATAATTAATAATTTTTTAATAATTAATATTAATCATATGCCTAAAACAAACTATCAAAATTTGGAAAAAAAATTAAAATTTGAAAAAAAGAATTGCTGGGAAATTTGGGGCGAAGAGGAAAAGAAAAAAGTTTTCGCGTTCGCTGAAAAATACAAAGGATTTTTAAACGAAGCCAAAACCGAACGGGAAGCCGTGCAAGCCGGAATTAAGATAGTGAAAAAAAACGGATTTAAAAATTTGGCAGAGTGCAAAAGCTTGAAAGCCGGGGATAAAGTTTACGCGGTAAACCATAATAAAAATTTGGCCTTAGCCGTGATGGGAAAAAAACCGCTGAGCGCCGGATTTAAGATGATAATGTCGCATATTGATTCGCCTCGGCTGGATTTGAAAATCAAGCCGTTATATGAAGACGAAAGTTTGGCATTTTTTAAAACCCATTATTACGGCGGAATAAAAAAATATCATTGGCCGACCATTCCTTTGTCCTTGCACGGCGTGGTTGTTTTAAGCAACGGAAAGAAAGTTGACATAAATATCGGCGACGATGAAAGCGATCCGGTTTTTATGATTACCGACCTGCTGCCGCATTTGGCAAAAGCCCAAATGAAAAAAACTTTGGACGAGGCGATAATGGGAGAAGAATTAAACATTTTAGTCGGCTCCATTCCGGTCAAAGATGAAAAAGTTAAAGAAAAAGTAAAATTGGCAATACTGGAATATTTAAATAATAAATACGGCATTATTGAAGAAGATTTTTTCAGCGCGGAAATTCAGGCGGTGCCGGCGTCAAAAGCGCGCGATATCGGTTTTGACCGTTCGCTCATCGCGGCTTACGGCCAAGACGACCGCGTCTGCGCTTTCCCGTCTTTGGCCGCGATACTGGAAGCGAAACCTGCCGAGCGAACGCAAATTTGCTTCTGGGTTGACCGCGAAGAAATCGGCTCGGAAGGCATTACTGGCGCCCAATCGGTATTTTTGGAAAGTTTTACCGTTGAGCTCTTGGAAAAACTGAAACAGCCAAGCAATTTAAAAAATGTTTATCGCGTTTTTAACAATAGCCGGGCTTTTTCAAGCGATGTGACAGCCGCGTTTGATCCGGACTACAAGGAAGTGCATGATCCGCGCAACTGCGCCAAGATGGGCTTTGGCGTGGCTTTTGAAAAATACACCGGCCATCGAGGCAAGTCGGTAACGAGCGAAGCAAGCGCCGAGTATGTGCAAGAAATCAGAAAAATAATGAACGATAATAAAATCATCTGGCAGACTTCCAACTTGGGCAAAGTGGATGAGGGCGGCGGCGGCACCATCGCCATGTATATAGCGAAGAGAGGCATTGAAATTATAGACATCGGCGTCGCCTTGTTTAATATGCACGCGCCCATGGAAATTTCTTCCAAGGCCGATATTTATTGCGCCTATTTGGCGTACAAGGCGTTTTATAAATAGCGAAATTTTAATAAAATAATATAAGGTGTTTTTTTTGCTTCTTAGGTCGCAAAAAATCCCACACTATTTATGAAAGAAAAAATCCCACAAGAAACTTATTCATTTTCTGAGTTTGACGAAAATGCAAGAAAGGCGATTATTGATGTTATTAAAGAAATCCAAACTTCAATTGATACTAAAAGATTATTCCATCCTAGTTCTTTAATATATTGGGGCAACCGATTAGATAGCTTAGTTGGCGATGTAAGCAACGAAGATATTGAAGCGAGCGGCGAATGGACCAAGCAGAAAAGAATGGTTGTAATTAAATTGATTTCCGAAGAAATGTTGGAAATGGATAGAAATCAAAATAAGCCAAGTTCAAATGATTTGAATGACTGGGGGGCACGGCTTGATTATGTTCTTTATAAGTCATCTGATTTTTTAAATGCTAATGCGGACGCGATTCTAAAAGGAAAACATCTTTCAACAGAAGAAAAAAATACGGAGCAGTAATGCAATCCGTGATTATAGTTTTTGATTTTATTATTTTGCATTGGTTTGCATTTAGGCTCCACAGCCCTTCGCCCAGCCCCAGTTCGCGGAACTGGGGCTGGACTTCGGGACTGTAGAGCCAGCGGTTGAGTAATTTTTTGCAGTTTTTCGCCTCGCTGTAGTCTCTCTGTCCGGAGTTGAAGATCGCGACGGAACATCGCGCTCAAGCCTGATTTAGCAAAAGACATATTATTTCGCTCCCTCCTCTTGGATAAGAGGAGGGGACGATTTTAAAATCTTATTTGACTGTTAAAATTCATTGCTTAAACTGCGACAACCTAACAAAATAATTAATTATTTTAAAATACAAATATGAACAAAATAAATAGAAATAAAATCGTGAAATTTTGCGAGGATTATCTTAAGGTAAAAGATTTTAATGATTATTGCGTTAACGGCCTGCAAGTTGAGGGAGCGGAAGAAGTAGATAAAATAGTTACCGGAGTAAGCATATCAAAACAGCTCATTAAATCGGCAATTAATAAAAAAGCGCAAATGATAATTGTCCATCACGGAATTTTTGGAAATCAAATCGGGAAGCCGCCGAAATTCACGGGATATTTAAGAAACAGATTAAAAATAATTTTAGAAAACGATATTAATTTATGCGGTTTTCATCTGCCCTTGGACGCGCATCCGGCAATAGGCAACAACATTAGTTTGTGCAAATTATTGGGAATTAAAAAAGCCGCGCCGTTTAACGTCGGCTTTATCGGCGAACTGGAAAAAGAAATGGATTTTAAAAATTTTGCCGATTTGGTTAACAAAAAGTTAAGTACAAATTCTTACATTATCGGCGCTGGACCGAAAAAGATAAAAAAAGTCGGCGTCATATCAGGCGGCGCTTCGCCCGATTTTAAATCCGCTGCGGAACTGGGGGCGGATACTTTTTTATGCGGAGATATTAGAGAAGAAGTTGTCAGAGCCGTTGAGGAAATTGGCGTTAATTTTATTAACGCGGGGCATTACAACACTGAAAAATTGGGAATACAAAATTTGGGTAATTTGATTGCCAAAAAATTCGGAATTGAAGTTGAGTTTGTTGATGTGCCGTGCGATATCTAATTATGGGTTTGAAACAAAAACAACAAAAGTTAGAATTAATCGCTCCGGCCGGGAATCTGGAAAAAATGAAAACCGCGTTCGCTTTCGGAGCTGACGCGGTTTACGCGGGCATTCCTGATTTTTCTTTGCGGGTTCGGATTAATGATTTTACAGATGCGAAACTGAAGCAGGCGGTAGAATACGCGCGCAAGCTGGATAAAAAAATTTTTATCACTCTCAATATATTCGCCCATAACCGGCATATTGAAAAACTGCCGGCCTATATTAAAAAGTTAAAAAAATTAAAGCCGGACGGATTAATTATCTCCGATCCCGGAGTTTTATCGGCGGTTAAAAAAAATTGGCCGCGAGCGAACATTCATTTAAGCACGCAGGCGAATTGCACAAATTGGCAAGCGGCTAAGTTTTGGCATGAGCAGGGGGTGAAGAGAGTGATTTTGGGCCGCGAGGTTGCTATTGATGAAATTAAAGAAATTCACAAAAAAGTTCCCAAACTGGAATTGGAAAGTTTTGTCCATGGCGCGATGTGCATGTCTTATTCCGGCCGCTGTTTTTTATCAAAATATTTAACGGACAGGAGCGCGAATTTGGGCGACTGCGTCCAGCCGTGCCGGTGGGAGTACAAAGTTAAAAGTACAAAGTTAAAAGTTGAAAGTGAAAAGCATTTTATTAATCCAAATGGTAATAATGAGTATTTTGAATTAGTTGAAGAGGAGCATGGAAGCTATATTTTGAATTCGCGGGATTTGTGCCTAATAAAAAGATTGGGCGAGCTGGCGGACGCGGGCGTGAGCGCTTTTAAAATAGAAGGCCGGGCGAAAAGCGCGTATTACATCGCCAATGTGGTTGGAATTTATAGTCATGTAACGCATAATATGCAACATGTAACAAAATCAGAAATTGATTTTTTATACAACGAGTTGCAAGAAAAATTATATCATCGTGGATATACCGAAGGATTTACTTTCGGCAATGGCAAGATGGCGCAGAATTTAACTGAATCGCATAAAAAATGCGATTGGGAGTTTTGCGGGGTTGTGACAAGACGTAACGCTAATCCGCCAATAAACGCTAATCAGCGAATTGCGAATACCGCCAGTAAAAGTTTTAGCATTTATATAAAAGCGCACAATTCATTGAGGGTTGGGGATGAGGTGGAGATTGTTATGCCGTTTTATGATATAATGAAAATGAAAGTGGAAAAAATGGTTGACGCGAAAACTGGCGAGGAGCTTAAAGAGGCGCATGGAGGACAAGGGAAAGTTGTGGTTATAGAGAGTGATGTTAAAATATCTGAATTTAGTGTTTTGAGGCGAAGAATTTAAATTATGATTTCATTTTTAAATGGCAAAATTTTAAATAAAGGCCAGAGTTATGTTATAATAAGAGTAGGCGACATCGGCTACAAGGTTTTTATTAATCTGGTTTTTTACGCCGATTTGGATATCGGGCAAGAAACAGAAGTTTATACGCATCAGCATGTGAGGGAAGACGCTCTGGATTTATTCGGCTTTAGATCTTTGGAAGAGCTGGAATTGTTTGAACTTTTGTTGTCCGTTTCCGGCGTCGGCCCTAAATCGGCTTTGGGGGTTTTAGCCATTGCCGGCGCGGAAGACATTAAAGAGTCAATAGCCGGCGGCGATTCAACTCTTTTGACAAAGGTGTCCGGCATAGGCAAAAGAACCGCTGAAAGAGTTGTTCTTGAACTTCGGGAAAAAATATTAAAAACCCGGTTGCGCCAAGGATACGGCGGGCAAGCGGCGGATAGCGGCGGCATGGTTGTCGGAGATGAAATTGACGCTTTGATGGCCCTGGGCTATTCAATGAGCCAGGCGCGGGACGCCCTGCGCCAAGTTGACGCGAGCGTTAAAGACAGCGGAGAAAGAATCAAGCAGGCGCTGAAGAAGCTGGGGAAATAATAAATTAATAATAAATTAATAATATGGATGCGGTAAAAATCAATAACAAAAAACAATTAAATGATTTTGTCGGCGCGCAAAAGCACAGCCAATTTTTACAATCATGGCAATGGGGCGAATTTCATAAAGTAGTCAGTGAAAATGTTTTCAGGGTGGGCGTGGAAGACGGCGGCAAGCTAATTGCCGCGGCCACAATAATAAAAAAAGCTTTGCCGATGGGCAAGAAATATTTTTACTGCCCGAGAGGCCCTATTATTGATAAATCCCAAATCCCCCCGGCCGCGCACCGCGTAGTGGGGCAGGCAAATCCCAAGCAAATAATTGAGTTATTATGCGATACAATAAAACAAATAGCGCAAGAAGAAGATGCTATGTTTTTAAGGTTTGATCCGACTTTCCAAATTACCGATTATCAATTACCAATTGTTAAAACAATTAATATTGAGCCCGACCAGACGCTGATATTGAATTTAGAAAAATCAGAAGCGGAATTGTTGAAAGGCATGCATCCAAAGACCAGATATAATATTAAATTGGCGGAAAAGCGGGGAGTAAAAATCATTGAAGCCGGTTCCGATCGTTTTGAAGAATTTTGGCAGCTGATGTGCCAAACCGGCGAACGGGACAATTTTCGCACGCATGGAATCAGTTATTACAAAGAAATGCTCAAAGCGGACAATGATTTTATCAAATTATTTTTCGCGGAATATAAAGGTAAGCCCATCAGCTCAATAATTGTCGCGTTTTTCGGCGATACCGCAACCTACGCGCACGGCGCGTCTTCAAACGACGATAGAAACGTTATGGCCCCTTATTTATTGCAGTGGCATTGCATCAAATCGGCTAAAGAGCTGGGGCATAAGTATTATGATTTTTACGGCATTAACTCGAAAAGATGGCCCGGAGTGACAAGATTTAAAAAAGGATTTGGCGGAAAGGAAGTTAATTATCCGGGAACCTATGATTTGGTTTTTGACAAAAATTGGTATGGTATTTATAAGATGGTGAGGAAAGTCCGCAGGACTTTTTGATTATGGAAAAAATTTTAAACATCATCAAAAAATATATCCCGAAAAAGGCGTTTAAAGCTTTGCAGCCGGCTTATCATTTTTTTATGGCTTGGCTGTCAGCCGTTTGCTGCGGGCGGCCGAGCGAGAAGCTGGTTGTTATCGGAGTAACCGGCACTACCGGCAAAACCACCACTGTTTATTTAATCGCGAAAATATTGGAAGCGGCCGGCTATAAAACCGGCTATACTTCAACGGCCATGTTTAATGACGGGCAAAAAGAATGGTTGAACGATAAAAAAATGACTATGCCCGGCCGTTTTTTCACCCAGAAAATGCTGCGCAAAATGCTGCGCAATAAATGCCAATACGCGATCATAGAAACTACTTCCGAGGGCGTTAGGCAATACCGCCATCGTTTTATAAATTACGATATTTTGGTTTTCACCGGGCTTTATCCGGAGCATATTGAATCCCACGGCGGTTTTGAGAAATACAAAGAAGCCAAGGGCAAGCTGTTCGCGCATCTTAAAAAATGCAAGACAAAATACGCCGACGACAAAAAGTATGTCCGCAAATCGGATACCGGCATCAAGAAACTGGATTTAAACAGGATTAAAAAGACTATTATTGTTGATGGCGACGATGAGCATGCGGGCTACTTTTTGGAATTTTGGAGCGAGTTAAAATTCGCATATGTGAAAGGAGATGAGACAGAAATAAAAAAAACAAAAGAAGTTGAAGCAATTGAATATAATAATATTGAAGTTGGCAGGGAAGGCGTTGGCTTTGAGGCAAACGGCGAGAAAATAAAACTGCAACTGTTAGGCGAGTTTAACGCGGCTAACGCGATGGCGGCGGTTTGCGTTGGTTTATCGCAAGGGATTGGCATAAATGATATAAAAAACGGACTGGAAAAAGTGAGCGGAGTCCCGGGCAGATTTGAAAGAATAAACGAAGGGCAAAATTTCAACGTGATAGTGGATTACGCTTTTGAGCCCAACGCGGTGGCTAAATTGTACGAGACGATTAAATTAATTCCTCATCGGAAAATAATCCATATTTTAGGATCAGCCGGCGGAGGGCGCGATATTTCCAGAAGGCCCAAGCTGGGCAAGATTGCCGGAGAAAAGGCGGATTATGTTGTCGCAACCAATGAGGATCCGTACGATGACAATCCGGCGATTATTATTGACCAAGTTGCCATCGGCGCCGAGCATGCCGGAAAAAAATTAAATGAAAATTTGTTTAAAATACCGGACCGCCGGGAAGCGATTAAAAAAGCGCTGGCGTTGTCGGAAGAGGGCGATATCGTCTTATTAACCGGCAAGGGATGCGAGCAGGCGATTTGTTCTGCCAACGGAGAAAAAATTCCCTGGGACGACAGGGAGGTCGCGAGGGAAGAGCTAAAAAACATGAAACATAAAACATAAGACGAAAATAAAAGTTTATTTAGTAATTAAGAATTACAACAACAACATCAAAGAATCTTATTTTGATGTTCACATTGACAGCTATCTAAAAATAAAGTATTCTGAAGAAAAATTAAATAAAATATTAAAAGACGTGAAATATGAAAAATAATAAAAAAATGGATTTGAAGAGTTTTTTCAAGTTGCCGATTAAGGAACAGGAAAAGATAATGAGCGAGATTGCCGGCGAAGCTAATAAAGATCAGTTAGAGTTGGTTAAAAGATATAATAAGAAGTTTGGCAAAGCAGAAGCGGAAAGTTGTTGCCAGTGTTGCGGCTGTAAATAATATAAAAACTTATCAACCCCCGTTAGATAATTCTTTTATAATAAAATTTTATGCTTAAAAAAATAGAATTTAAACTTTCCAAAATAAAATATAAAGGAAAATCTATTGGAGATGATATTTGTGTGGAAATCGAAATATTGGATAAAATTTTTCGTATTAATAAAAGAATTAAAGTTGGCAAAACTGTAAAACTTAATAAAGAAATAGGCAGTTTTTTAACAGACCAGAAAGCATACATAACAGAAGCGAAAATTACAGTTATAGAAAAAGATATTCTATTTCACGAAAAAGGTTGATTATAGGCGACGACGAATATCACGCAGATGACCATCAAGATTCGCCATGGAAAAAGGGTTTATATGATATTGAAATACCTGATTATCCGCATCTTGGAGGATCAAGATATAAGAATGAAGCTAAGTGGGCTAAAACTTGGTTTAGAATCGGACATAAAAGAGAAAGATACCTGCACACCGGTAGAGTTTCTCTGGGGTGTATAACAATTACTGATGTTAAAAATTGGGATGAAATATATAATAAATTAATAAAAGCGCGTAAAGGCGATTTTATAAGTGTTGGCGCGCTTGAGGTGGTTGATTAGATATGAATTTAAATTTTTTGCGCAAAATAAAAATTTTGCTTTTTATTATAATATTAATAGCATTTTTTGTTTTTTTTATAATATGGCAAAAATATCCTTTTGGAGTTAAGGAATATAAAACTGTTTTTCTGGGAATGTTGGCGGAGGAAGGACCTGGTTCTCATACTATCTGGGCGCCTCCGCATGATGTGATTCCGAAGGATGCTAATTTTTTGTATATTCACTTGGAGATGAAACAATGTGCATTCAGTCTGATTGTGGCTCAGGAGGATCATTTGTAGAATGCCTTGATGGTTGGATTTCCGGGTATAAAGGAGCGGGCGATATACCGGATTATGGTTTGCGCGCGGCTGGAATGGATATAAATAAAGAGAAAATAATTACTATCGCGGACAAGGACGGTAAAATTGTGGGCATTTATCCAGGAGTCAGTATCAGAAATCTGCCGTATATTATGAACAACCATCGCGATCTTGTTGAATCAGGAGTATTTAAATGGTGTTCAAATTCCTTGCCGAAATGGTGGAAATGAAAATATTTGATAAAGAGAATCGGACGTTGTAAAAAACTATTTTAATGCTATTTTATAATCAATAATTCAAACCCCATTAGATTTTTTTGTTATCTAACGGGGTAAACCCCATTAGATATTACAAATTATCTAACGGGGTAAACCTAACCCTTGTCCCGAGCGCTCGGGATTATTTAAGGCATGGTTGAAAATCCACTTGCATAGAGACGGTCTTCTGATCGGTACTATGTGAATGGTCTTTGACCGAAAGAGCATTGGGTGATCCGAAAGGGTTGCCGCCGACGGAAGACCTTTTTTGTAAAATTTCAATCATATGTATTATCGGCACAAATATTTTATTTTAGATAGTAAAGCAAAAAAGGTTTTTGATGAAAACCAAAAAGAGTTGCGTTTAACAGGCAACGCTTATCGCGTGCTTGTTTTTTTATGCGACAAAGGGCATTCCACAGTAACCGACATAGGAGACGATTTGGACAGAGCAAGGAATTATGATGAAGATCATATTAGGCAATACCGCTATAAAATCAATACAATCATCGGCAAGAATATTGTTGAATATAAAAACAGCATTTATTCCATAATCGGCGATGTTAAAAAGCTTGAAAAATTAGAGAAAAACGACCGTAATACGGTTTTATTACGGGAGGATAGTGTAAAATTAAAAAATAAAAATAAACTTGTGGAAAAGTTAAAAAATATAAAATTTTCAAAAATTCCGGCCATAATCGCTATTATAGCGCTACTCTTAACTTTTATTGACTGGCATTCTTACGGATACTATACTTTAATGAAGTTTGTCGTCACGGGAGTGGCGGCTTATTACGTTTATTATATTTACGAGGTTGTTAAGAAACAGGATTTTTGGTTTTGGGGATTGGCAGTTATCGCGATTTTGTTTAATCCAATTATTCCAATTTATCTTGGGGATAAGGATTTGTGGATGGCTATAGATGTGGTTGTGATCGGGTTTTTAGTTGGGGCGGTTATTAAGTTCAGGAAAGATAATAATTAATTTAAAAATAATTTTATGAAAAAACAATTCACAATTTTATTAATTATAATTTTTGTTTTGGGATTAATTCCGATTAATTTTTCTAATGCCTCAAGCATTTCAACAAGATTAAAAGGCAGGATTTTACTGCAAGTTGAGTCAAAGGGCGAGGCATGGTATATCAATCCCGATAATGAAAAAAGATATTATCTCGGCAGACCGGCGGATGCTTTTCAAGTGATGCGCGAATTGGGCCTGGGAGTTTCCAATAAAGATTTTGATTCGTGGAATAACAATGCGCCGAGCAGATTGTCAGGAAAAATTTTGCTTAAAGTTGAAGACAGTGGAAAGGCGTATTATGTTAATCCGGTTGATTTGAAAATGCATTATTTGGGCAGGCCGTCGGATGCTTTCAGGGTTATGCGAGAATTGGGCTTGGGCATAACAAATAATGATTTAGATACCGTATTAGAGAAAGGGCAAATAGACACTTCTAATTTAAAATTATTAAGCAACGCCGAAATAATTGAACAATTGAAAGACTCTGTTGTTTATATTGAAACAAAAGACAGCTCTGGCAGTGGATTTATAGTTGAATCAAACGGATATATTTTAACAAACGCCCATGTTGTTCAAGGAGTTTTGATTAGTCCTGTATATACTGAACCAGTAGGCTAAGGAAACCTAACAGCCCAATTTTTTACAATCTCGCCAGCATTTGCTAAAATGAAATTGTAAAAAATTAAGCTCTAAAATCCATATGACTAATTCAAGCAAACAAA
>JAUYAT010000013.1 GCA_030693295.1 bacterium | reverse complement strand
CGTGATTAGTATCGTGGCGGTAGTCATCGCCTTTTTAGGAGGGGCTCTAATAGCTAATGCAAAAGTGACCACCGGCTTAGATCCGGAATCAGGAGCCGCCGCTTGCCCAGCGGGTTATGGATTAGAGAATTTTGAAAGCGGTACCAATGGCTCTCCAATAATGAGCACCATACCCGGAGTAAAGTTTACTGCCACAGGTGGCCATGCTTGGCTGACCGGCGATTGGGGTGCTGGATACAATGGCAAGTATCCCAGCGGTGCTTATACAAGCGGAGGCCGGAAATGGGCATGGCTCGGCGCATCCCAAAGTTCAGGGATTATTGATTTTACCGCAGGAAAAGCCAGTTATGTCAGTATTTATACCAGCACTTATTCAGGACTTGTTCTATACGCCTACACAGATGATGGTACTTTTCTTGAAAGTAGCGGTTGGGCAACCAGCAACATCAACACTGGAAAGATGACAATGTTGAGTATCAACAGACCAACTGCCGACATCGGCTATGTCATTGTGCATGACACTGGCAATTACTGGCTTATAGATTGGTTGTGTACTGATGCCGCAGAAAATCAGCCACCAACTCTCTCCTTCGCCGAAACTTCTATAGATGGCCTTTCCGAAAATGACGGCATCCAAGACAACAAAGGTACGGCGGAGAAAACACTCTTCAGTTTTGATGTAATTTATACCGACCAAGACAACGATGCCCCCTCATCTGTCAAATTGATTGTAGAAAAAGCTAATCAAGGAGCATTTGAGAGTTACTTTAGTTCGGAAATGCTCCCCTTTGGTCCACAAACGGATTACGCGAATGGCAAGATATACGTCCTTTTTGACAAGACATTTCCCAAAGGCGATTATCGCTATCGTTTTGAAGCCAGTGATGGCGTTTCCGATGTACACACCCCCTTCACTGAATTTACTGTCGGATATTCCAATGTGGCGTTTTTGCCGGGGATACAAGCCAGCCGGCTTTATCGTCCCGATCCAGACGGAATGGACGATGAAGATCAACTTTGGGAACCAACGCGAGAACAAGACATTAAGCAGCTTTTTTTGCGCGAAGACGAGCAAGGGAACATTATTAGTAATGATCAAGAAATATACACAAGGGATATTATAAAACAAAAAAAGCATATTTTGGGAAATATTTACGAGCAGTTTAGCGCTTCTATGGATAATATGGCTGAGGCTGGTACTATTCACGAATGGGAACCCTTGCCGTATGACTGGCGTTTAGCTTTTAACGATATCCTTGAGAGCGGAACGAAAACGGGACAAAACATATCATATCTCAACCCAACACCGTTTCCGTATATCATTCAAGAACTTCGTCGACTTGCAGAAAATTCAGACACTGGCAAGGTAACAATCGTCGCACACTCAAACGGTGGTTTGCTTGCAAAATATCTTTTGGCTTCAATTGAAGATATTAATAACCCAAACCATGATTTTCTTGAAAAAATAGATGTTGTGATTATGGTTGCCGCCCCACAAGTCGGAACACCAAAAGCCATAGCTGGACTACTTCATGGCGACGAACAGAACCTTGCTTTAGGAATTCTTTTAGACAAAGAAACAGCGCGAGATTTTGCGGAGTTTATGCCAGGGGCGTATAGTCTTCTCCCGTCAGATGCGTATTTTGGAACCGTATCTGATCCTGTTTTTAGTTTTACCAATGAAGCCGGAAATATCCCCGAGCTTAATGATCTTGCCGGTAAAACCATCAATTCGTATGATGGCATGTTGGATTTTTTGCGCGGTCATGGCGGGGCGTGGGATAAGAATGATGTAACAGAGACAGATGTGCCAAATATTTTGAATGGTACACTTTTAATTCGTTCGCGGAATATTCACCAGATGATTGACAACTGGGAACCAAAAGGAAATCTTAAGGTGATTCAGCTTGCGGGTTGGGGACTAAAGACAATTAAAGGCATTGAATATGACGATTGCGATACGTGGTTTTGTTCCGACACGCTGGAACATCTTGACCGAGAGCCGATACTGACTCACGTCGGAGATGAAACAGTGGTAACGCCGAGCGCTTTGTTTATGGGAAATGCCGATAGATATTATGTGAATATACGTGACAATAACGCGTGGCTTAATAAAAATCGCGATCACGCCAGCATCCTTGAGATTAATGATGCGCACCAATTCATTAAAATATCATTATTGGAAAAACTAAACCAGAAGAAGGGCCAGGGGTTGAAAATATAACTGTAAATGAACCAACGCTTAAAAGCAGTGATTTATCTCTTGAATTCGTCCTACATTCACCAGTGGAAATTCACCTTAATGACGAAATAGGAAGACACACGGGAATAATAGAAAATCCTAATCCAAATTCTGATCTTAGATTATATGAAAAACAAATACCGAATAGCTATTATTTTGAGTTTGGAGAGAAAAAATATGCCGGAGCAGACCGCAAACCAACCACAGTAGCGCTCAAAGGAAAGGATCTTGGCGTTTTTTCGCTGGATATAAAAGAGGTGCTGGGAGAGGATATAATTTCTTCCGCAAAATTTTCCAATATTCCTATTTCAGAAAATACCACCGCAACAATGCAAATTGAGGATGGGACAAATAATATTGTGTTGAATATTGATTGTGATAGCAATGGAACTTCGGATATATCAATCAAACCTTCGGAGGGATACTCCGCTAAAGACGCGCTCGGTGTTCTCGCTGAAATAGTCAGGTCGCTCAGTATGAACGAAAAAACAAAAAACATTCTCATTCAAAAAATTCAATCTGCTGAAAAACAAGTTGAAAAGAATAATCTGAATGCCGCATACAGCATGCTTAAGAACATAAAACACATCGTTATTGTGTTTAGCGGCAAATTAACGCCTGCGCAAGATCGAATTCCACAAGATGAAGCTGATAAATTGTTGCGGATACTTGATACTATAAAAATAAAATAGTATTATTAAATTATGTTAACACCTAAAAAAGTTTTGGTATCAGCTGTTCTGTGTGCCATAACAGGATATGTTTTTGGTACTGTCTTCAGAAAAGTTTTTTGTTCGTCTTTTGATTGTCAAGATTTTTTTGATTATGTTGGGCAATTTTTATTTTTATTCTCTATAATTTTAATCATTGTTAATTTTCCTCTAATATTCCTTAAAAAAGAAATTTTTACTTCTTGGTGGAAATTTACCCGCATATATGTACCTATTTCAGCAATCCTAACTATCCTTTCCGGGAGCGGAAGAGGCGGAGGATATATTAGTTTTACTTCTGACTATGAAAGCACAGCATGGTTTACGGCAGGGCTATTTTTTATAATCTCCCTTGCTCTCATTATCTACAAATTCATCAAACTTCGCGGGAAACATAATCAATAAGAATATTCAATATTTAAAGAGTGTCGCGGGCAGGACGGCTTGCTCGCATTTATCCCGTCGAATGACTGGGACGCAAATCAAGCCCTAATATTGAGCCGAGGAGAGGATTTGAACCTCCGACCTAACGCTTACGAAGCGCTTGCCCCGCCTGCCAAAGCCAGAGCCCATGACCGGAATCGAACCGATAACCTTTCCCTTACGAAGGGATTGCTCTACCAATTGAGCTACATGGGCTTTCGCTATGGCGGGCAGGTCTACCACTGAGCTACCTCGGCACGTTTTGGCTTGCCCTGCGAAGCTTCAGCGAAGCAGGGAGCGGATGATGGGAATCGCCCCGCAACCCCGCTGCGCGTGGTACGGGGTGCCTCGCTCACACGCTCGGCAAACTCTTGGAGCGGATGATGGGAATCGAACCCACGCCTTAACCTTGGGAAGGTCACGTACTGCCACTATACTACACCCGCGCTTTTGTCCGAATTAATTTTTATGCTATAATTGTATTGTTGTTTTAAATTTTATGCAAATAAAAATACTGAGCCGTAAATTTAATGCCATTTTGTTGATTTTATCAGTTTTATCAATAAGCGCGGGCTTTGTTTATGCCGATGATGATATTGTAAATAATTCCGCCCAATCAGTCAACAAGGAGTATCATATTAATTTAGACAAGCCGACTATTGCCAAGGGCTATACGGTAAGCGCTTTTGACAACAGCTTAAAATTATCATTGGTCCCCGGAATTTTAAGCGATGATACCGGAGTTGATGTTTTGGAGCTTAACGAAGAAATGGAAATGCCTTGGCGGCTTGACCACGCAAGCGAGATTTACCAATACGAATTTTTAAACAAAGCGGCTTACGACAACCATAAGCCTTTTTATATCCAGTTTTCTTATAACGAGCAGTCCAATGATTATAAACAGGTTTTCTTTTACGATAAGAATTACGCGGCTTGGCGGCCTTTGCCGACCAAAGATTATCCCAAGGAGATGTTTGTCCGATCTTTAATCCATCTGCCTTTCGCGCGCATCGCTGTTTTTTCCTACCCTGATGTTTTAACTTCCGGCAAGGCGAGCTGGTATAAATACAAAGGCGGCAATTTCGCCGCTTCCCCGGATTTCCCCAAGGGATCAAGGTTAAGGGTTTATAACAATGAAAATGGCAAATTCGTGGATGTGGAGATTAACGACTACGGCCCGGAAAGGAGCCTGCATCCCGATCGCGCGATAGACTTGGATAAAGCCGCTTTTGCCCGCCTGGCGCCGATATCGCAAGGCACCATTAGCGTATATATTGAACCGTTATATATCGCGCCGGAATCCGGCAGGGTATTGGGCATTGCCGCAAGCGGAGCCACAGCCGAGCCGGTTATCACCGTCAAATCAGTTATGCTGATTGACGAGCGGACAGGCAATACGATATTGGAAAAAAATTCAACTTCAACTTTGCCCATTGCCAGCTTAACCAAGCTTATTGCCATAAAGGCGTTTTTGGACACCAGGCCGAGCTTGGACAGGGTAGTCGCTTACAGCGTAAAAGATGAAGAGTATAATTATCAATATTGCAACAAGTGGGAATCGGCAAAGTTGAATATTAATGACGGTGAAACTTTGACGATTGAGGATTTGCTTTACGCTTCCTTGGTCGGCTCCGCCAACAATACGATAGAAACATTGGTTCGCGTTAGCGGCTTATCGCGCGAAGATTTTGTCGGAAAGATGAACGAGCTTGTCAAAAGCTGGGGCGCGGTCGCGACGCGCTTTGTTGAACCGACAGGGCTTTCTCCGGAAAACGTGAGTTCCGCCGCGGATTATGCTATAATAACTAAAGAAGTGTTTACCCATCCGATAATTCAGAAAGCTTCAGTTATGGACGAATATAAATTTTATACCATTAACGGGAAAAAGTTCCATAGAATAAAAAATACCAACCGGCTGATCAAGAAAAACAGCTTTAACATCACCGGCTCCAAGACCGGCTATCTGGACGAAGCCGGCTATTGCCTTATGACCAGGATTAAATCAAAAGATGGGAACAATATTATCGCCGTAACTCTGGGAGCGGACAGCAGGGATAAGAGCTTTGGGGAAACAGAGGAGCTGTTGGAATACGGAATTAAAAAAATGCAAAAATAAATTAGATTATAGAAGAATCAGCGTCATATCAGCGTAGTTATCAGCGTTAATTCAGCGTTAAAGTCGTATAAAGCTAAAATAAAGCTGATTTTTTTATAAAAGCGATATTAAAACAATTTTTCCACACTCTAATAGTTATGATTAAATTCATCAATGTAACAAAAATTTATCCTCCTGACATAAAAGCGCTGGATCAGGTTAATTTGCATATCAAGCCGGGAGAATTTGTTTCCATTGTCGGGCAGTCCGGTTCCGGCAAAACCACTTTGGTTAAATCTCTGATCGGCGAGGAAAAAGTCAGTAAAGGCAAAATTATCGTGGGTGGCTGGGATATCACCAATATCGGCCAGCGCGAGGTGCCCTTTTTGCGCCGGCAAATCGGGGTGATTTTTCAGGATTTTAAGCTTTTGGATAAAAAGACCCTGTTTGAAAATGTGGCTTTCGCTTTGCAGGTCTGCGGCCAAACGCCGAAAAAGATTAAGGCAATCGTGCCGCAAGTTTTAAAAATCGTCGGCCTGGAAGGCAAAACGCGCCGTTATCCCAGAGAGGTGTCGGGCGGGGAGCAGCAGAGAGCGGTAATCGCCCGGGCGCTGGTGCATCGGCCGAAAATTCTTTTGGCTGACGAGCCGACCGGCAACCTTGATTCAATCAACGCCGAAGAAATCATTGAGCTGCTGCAAAAAATCAACAAGTTTGGCACGACAATCGTTTTGGTAACCCATAACCGCGAAATTGTAAATCGGCTGAAAAAAAGAGTGATAACCATAGAAAACGGCGTGATTGTAAGCGATCAGGCGGTGGGGAAATATATGTTATAAATTTATGTTTTTATTATCATTAGGGAGAATTATAAAATTCAGCTTTCAGGACATCGGCCGCAATATCTGGCTGTCTATTGTGACCATGTCTATTTTAATTTTGGCTTTGTTTTCCGTCAATATGCTTTTAACCGTTAATGTAATCAGCCAGGCGGCTATCGGCGCCGTCAAAGAAAAAATTGATGTCAATATATACATAAAGCCGGATACCGAGGAAAGCAAAATTATGGCGCTAAAAGCGCAAATCAGCGGTTTAAGCCAGGTAAAAGATGTGAGGTATATTTCCAAGCAAGAGGCGCTTGAAAGCTTTAAGGACAAGCACCAAAACGATCCGGAGGTTATGGAGTCGTTAAAAGAAATAGGCAAGAATCCCTTAACGCCGAGTCTGGTAATCAAGCCCAAAGACGTTGACCAATATCAAGAGCTGATTGTTAATTTAAACAGCATTAAAGATGACATTATTGAATCCCGCAATTTTGACGACCATAAATTAATGATTGATAAAATCAACGGCATTACCGACAGAGTGAGCGAAGCGGGCATGGTTATAAGCTTTACTTTTATAATAATCACCCTGCTTTTGGTTTACAATTCAATCCGCGTGGCGATTTACACCCACAGAAGGGAAATAAAAATCATGCGGCTGGTTGGTGCTTCAAACTGGTTTATCAGGGCGCCGTATTTGTTCTCCGGCATTATTTACACGGTAGTCGGCGTATCGGCGATAGTCGTCATATATTATTTTTTCTTGAATTTGCTTCAGCCGTACATAGAAACATTTTTTATTGATTACGACATCAATTTAGCCGCCCACTTCAGAGATAATTTTATCAATATTTTCGGCTTGCAGTTCTTAGTCGGGATTGTCGTTAATATGGCGGCCAGCTTAATCGCGGTAAGCAAGTATTCAAAGGTGTGAGGAAGCAAGAAGTCGGGATATAAAAAAAGCGTTCAAAAATAATGCCTCGTATTTCTACGAGGCATTTATTAAATAAACAAGAAGTAGTTAGCAACAAAAAATCCTATAATATTTGGAATATTTATTCATCAGATACCTCCTTTTTGAAAAGAACTTGTTGGTTTTATATTTTGAAAGAAATCTGACCTACCGGCAGAGAATTTTTGTCTGCCCTTTTATTCGTCCCGCCGTGTTTTTTTGTGCTGGCCATTCGCCAGCGCGCCGCCTAAATTTATTCTAAAAACTCTCCCTCGGCTGGTGGCATAGATGGTGTTACCGAATCATTATCATCAATTAATGTGGAATTAAAAACCATATTGTTATTCTTTAATATTTCTATAAATTGATTTAAATTTTGTTCTTTGTCTCTTTTATTTTCTCTTATCATATTCAAAAGATGATCGTGTAAAGACTCTATATATACCGGATTGGAAATATTATCTATAATATGCTGCCTATATAATTTTTGAGCCTCAATAAAATCGTCAGCAAATTGTAATGAATGTATAAAAACCCTTTCATTATCTTGATCTTGTATATAATTAAGGTGTCTATTTCTAGGATATTTATAAGAACAAGTTTCAAAGCCCTTTTTCAGTATAGCTTGATGCATTACGCCGCACCTCCAGCTATCATAGATTAAATAGACTAGACTTTTCTCTTTGTATAAATTATTTATCCTGCCCATCCATTCCTTCACGAACCATTTAAATCTTTCAGATGAATTATTTTTTGGCCGGGCTAAAAAACCACATTCTATGCCACCAAAAAAATCAATGCCGCTACAAACCAATAAAATGTAGGGGTAAGAAAATTTTAATTCACTATTTCTTTCTTTAAGCAACTTAATATCTTTAATAATCATTCTATCAATGTATTTATCAAAATAATTATTTAACCTTTTTAATTTTTCTTCGTTCATAATTTTATAAACTCCCCTCCGGAATTTTACTTAAATCATTATTTTTAATTCCTAGACCCAACTCCCTCATAATTGTATATGCGGCGGCGCCATCTTTAAGATAGTGAGCAACCCCATTAAAATCTATATAATAAGCCTCGCCCTTAACTTCTACTTGTAGAAATATTTTACCGCTAAATTTTTTTGCTAAATTTTTATCAGCTTTAATTTTAGCTAAATCCTTATTTGTTATGCCGACTCCTAAATATCTCATTATTTGGTATGCTTCATTGCCGTTGGCCATATAATACCTTTTATTATCTTTTGGATTTACATACCATGTTTCACCGTGAGATTCTACTTGTAATAATATTTTACCTATCTGTTTTTTGGAAAAAACATAATCTATATTATCATTTGATAATGAACTATAATTATATTTCCAAATTTTAGTATCTGAAAGATTGCCCGCTTTATCAGCGATTTGTAAAGAAAAATTTAGAACTCCGTAGTCGGTAACTCCTAAAAATGGGAACGGTCTAAAAAAACCATTAGCATCGTCTAACTCTATCCACGCAGTTCCGGGGGCAATAGTATGATTCTGAAAGGCTTTTTTTAGAGGATCGGCCTGTATTTCTTTTGACCATAACCAGCCAACAGTAAAAATATCATCTTTAACATTTTCAAGCATCTTTAATTTTACATAAATAGTTTGTGGGTCATATCTAAAAGATTTAGTAATGTCATAAGATATTGGAGTGCACCGGCCTGGAGTTAAAACAGTGCCTGCATTGCCTTTTATACCATTCACAGTAGGATACGCTTGTGCTTGTCCGGACGAATCTTTCTCTGGATAAAATTTACTACAATCATAAAATTGTAAATCTATCTGCGAAATATCTGGCGGAGTAATATCTGCTTGTATATTTTTATTTGGCTCTTCAATAATGGGCTCTTGTTTTATAATTTGTTCTTGATAATTATTGCCCAAAACTCCTAACAGCCAGCTTACTATACTGTTGATTGATAAAATATAGCTTAAAGAATTTAAAGTTCCTGCCACAACCATTGTTGGAATACCTATAAATTTACTAGCCGGATTATATGCGGCCCCGCCAGAATTTCCGTGTTCTAACGGCGTTGTAGCTTTTATATAATTTTGTGTTCCGTCTGATAAACTGCCAAAACCGCTAAAATCACCGGAAGTATAAGTTATTGTTGCCCCACCAATACTAGGAAAGCCAATCACTTCAATCTTGTGGCCGAATTGTAAAGAGTTTGAATTAGAATTCCATATATCAACATAAGCATAGTTTTTATTCGCAGTATTATTTAAATACAAAATTGCCGCATCCATATCATCCATTGTAGTATAATATTTTACTTCCGCTAAATTATAATTACCCAGGGTTCCAAAATTTGGTTCTTGATTTATAGATTCAGTAAAACCAATAAAGCAAGTTTTAATAATGCCACCATATTGATCGCTAACAACATGCTTATTTGTTAAAATAATACCTTTTGGATCAATTATTGTCCCTGAGCCGCTAAACCAATTACCATAGTTGTCAGGGCAAACAATTTGTACTTCCGCATTAATTTGATTCTGGGTAATAGCAAAAGAAAAATTAACTGGAACTAATCCTAAAACAAAAGTTAGAATTAGAAAAATTGTAAATTGTTTTTTCATATTGTTGAAATAATTATAATCACAAAGCCCCGCGCCAGCTGGGCCTTGCGGCCGCATATCCCTTTCGGAATATGACCCGATGAAGAGTCGCTGAACGCGGGGTTCAGTATCTTCATCGGGATTTTCGCCATACCTCGCAGAAAAACTGCGAGGGTTAGGCGGATTTTTTAACTTGTAATTTTAAAGTAGCACATTGAAACGAAAAAATCAACCCGTTCAAACTAAAAGATGTATTAACTACTTAATTTTCAAATCAAATTCAAGTTCGTCTTTATAGATATTAAAAAGCGAGTGGGGCAATCTTACACATTCAATACCTTCTTTATTGCATATTGAAGGAATTTTATCAATTAGTTTTTGATAGTTTGTTTTTCTCGTTGTCTCTTCTGACACTAAAATGGGGTAGATCTTATCATCCTTTTTATACTCCTTGCACAAAGCAATTAAATAAAGATCTGCTCCATTTAATATTTTATCCATTTCAGCAACAATTAATGATTTATCTTGCAAAAACCTTTCATTATATTCCAAATAATGGTCTTGTGATAATTGCTCTACTTCTTGAATTAAATGCTCAGTATTTACAATAAATGGTTTTATAGTAGATTTAATATCCTTTAAATCCTTTCTGAAATCAATATAAGTAAACTCCTTGAATATCTTATCAATTATTATTATTTCCCCGGAATTAATTTTTTGAAACAAAAAATTTTTAATATCAGAATAAATTTTGTTTCCATTATCTCTATCAAAATAATAATAGTTAAAAAAATCCACCAAACTATTATTATCTATTATCAATTTTCTGTTTATCGCGGGCATATTTTAACTATACAATACATCATTAATATTTTTTTCAGCGCCTATTCGTAAATATTCTCTCAATTTATTTTCGGCGATATTTCCTTCAAAATAATTAATCTTAACTAATTCAGTAAATAATTTTGACTCTATGGGCTTTGGAGCCGATCCTCTCTGTTCTTTCCCAAGGGCTTTATTTCCCTCCTTTTGTAATAATTCGTCTTTTTCTTTTTGTTCAATGTGTTTGTTTAGTTCATCAATTTTTTTATTATAATATGCCCTAGAAATTTTTTCCTCAATTATAAGTCTTGTGTATATAGCCCTCTGACTTAAATGAGTATTAGCGTAAATTTCATTAACTATATTATCAATGTATTCTTCGTTGTTATTTTTATTTATTATATTCTCGTAATTTTTAACTTGTTCTTGAAGTAAGAAGTAGAAAGCGAATTTATTGCACCATTGTTCAATTTTACTTAATTTAAAATTAGAAAATTCTTCTTTTAAATTATCTATCTCTTCTATATTTAAAAGATAATGAGCAAATTCATGCATTAAAGAAAATATTTCTCTCCTAAAATATTTTTGATTTCTTTTTATTAATATAAAATTTGGATTTAAAAAAAGTCCGTCAATATTCAATCTATCTTTTTGATTCCATGTTTCTGTCCGTTCAAATACAAAAATATTAAACTCCTCCATAGTTCTCATGAGATTCTTTAAAAAATCTCTCTCGCATAAAGGGTTTTTAATTTCATTCTTTTCGAGAAGCGACCGATATTTTTCAAAAAAATTTAGCGAAATATGCTTGGCGACAGACACGGTATTATCATCTTGCGAATACACCTTCAGCATTCTCTTTGGCTTATAGTTAATATATTTCGTCATTAACTGAGTTTCTATCTTTAATTTTTCGAAATGATCAATAATTTTTCTATTATTAAAATCCAATTCGGAATTAAAAGTTTTTTTTCTAAAAAAAACACTTCCGTTTTTAGGCGGAAGCGCGCGAGTAGAAATAAGCCACGAAAGGCCTACATTAAAAATATTATCAATCCTTTTAAGCATTAATAAACCAACTTTTTCTTTTTTATCTAAAACATTATTAATCCATTTTTGATCAACCAAGCCGGATTTTCTTAATTCGTTTTTTTTGTCTCGGTTTAATAATTCAACAAGCTCTTTTTTGGTGATTTTATATAATTCCAATAAATACATTAATCGCGATGGATTAATGGAATACTCAATTTTTTTTGAGATTTTAGGCATTTTTTATGAGTAATTTTATTAACATTATTATAACATGTTTTAAAATATTATCAAAATACAAATAAGTAAAAACGCCTCGCAGGAATGCGCGAGGCGTTAAGAAGAATACGCGAGCTGTTTGTCAAATAAGTAAGTAGTTAGCGGCAAAAAATCCTATAATCCAGAGCAGGCAATATGCCGCGATTGTTGCCTTATAATAGCGGCGTATTTTGTTGCGGCATATAAGATTTTTTCGCCAGGCAATTTCAAGAATCGCTATTCCCGAAAGAGTTATCGCCATTTTTCCGGCGGCAAGATATAAAATGCCGCCTTTTTCATAAAACCACAGCATTAAAGGCGCTTTTTCCTTACAATAACCCAGATGTATTCCGGCGATTGTCGTTATCATATCAATCAGGGCAATCAATGAAATTATTTTGGAATATTTATTCACTATATACCTCCTTTTTGAAAAGAACTTGTTGGCTCGGGGACAAGGATTCGAAGGGGCGGAAGCCCCGTCTCTTCTCTGTCTCGCCGCCTTTATCTTTATTTAATTTTTTTGTTGATTTAAATGCGAAAATATTATTGTTAACGATTTTTGATCGAGGTCTCGCCCTGCCCCACGAACAAAAATACAATTGCCAAAAGGCAATTTTATTTTTGCTCGGGGACAAGGATTCGAACCTCGATTGACGGGACCAAAACCCGCTGTCCTGCCATTAGACGATCCCCGAATAATCGCATAAAATCCACCATAACGGCGGATTTAGTTATATAGTAATACGTATTTATGCTATTGTCAATATTTTTAAAAAATGTATAATGGTGTATAATAACGGATATAAATTATAAAATTAACAATACATATGGGCTTGGAAGAATTAAAATTAGAAAAAATAAAAACCAAAGCTGAAAAATACGATAAAGAAAAATTGAGCGGAGTTGTCAGGGAAGCTGTTATGGAAGCTATAGAGGATTCAACGAGAGGCAGCGGTTATGAAATCGGCAAGCCGGAATTTTACAGGACAATATTAAAAATAATAGTAGGCAAAGAAGAGCTTCAATGCATGTCTGATGTGCAGTTTGGAATATGGAAAAGTAGAATTAATAAAGTTATCAAAGAGCTTAAACAACAAGAAGAAAATAAAACGCATTCAGAGGCGGAGGAAGTTAAAAAACAAGAACCGGTTGTAACAGACGAGGAAAGAGTGAAAATGACTGACGGCGCTAAAGAATTACAATCTGATGAAATGAAAAGATCCGGTGGCGTGGATGTTGAAGATTTATGAATTATCCACAGCGCTTTGCTTGCGAAAAGTTTTTAATGTATTATAATATATTCTATGATTGAAATAAAAAATCTCACCAAAAAGTTCGGTTCCAATATAGTTTTGGACAATATTTCTTTTTCCGTAAAACGGGGGGAGGTTTTGGGTTTTTTGGGCCCCAACGGCGCTGGCAAGACAACGACGATGAAAATTATCGCTTCTTTTTGGAAACCGACCGCGGGCGTTGTTGAAGTTGACGGCTTGGATGTTGCCGAGAATTCACTGGCGGTTAGAAAAAAAATCGGCTATCTGCCGGAAACAGTGCCTTTATACGATGATATGCGCGTTTATGAATATTTGAAGTTTGTCGCGGAGATTAGGGGGTTGGACAAAGAGAAAGTGAGGGAAAGAATAAAAGAGGTGATAAAAATCTGCGGCTTGTCCAAAGTGGCGCGCCAGCCCATTGAAGAGCTGTCCAAGGGCTATAGGCAGAGAGTCGGTTTGGCCCAGGCGATTATGCACAATCCCGATATTTTAATTTTAGACGAGCCGACCACAGGGCTTGACCCCAACCAAATCGCGGAAATCAGGAATTTGATAAAAGAATTGGGAAAGGAAAAAACCGTAATTTTATCCACTCATATTTTGGGCGAAGTTAGCGCGACTTGCGGCCGCGTGGTGATTATCAACAACGGCAGAATAGTCGGTGAAGGCAGCCCTGGCGAATTAATCGCCAAAGCCGGCGGCAAGGAAATAATTTATGTTAAAATAAAAGGGCCGAAAGAAGCGGTATTAAATAAATTGCAAGAAATGGATAATGCGGTAAAAGTTGAAGTAAAAGACAGGGAATCAGACGAGATTTTTGGTTATGAAATTGAGCCGAAGCAAGGCGTTGATTTGCGCGAGTATTTATCAATGACTGTTATGAATAATGGCTGGAGCATATTGGAATTTTCTAAAAAATCTGTTTCGTTGGAAGATGTTTTCAGGGAATTAACAAAATAAACATAACAATCCTTTTGTCATTCTGAGCCGAAGGCGAAGAATCTCTGGTAAGGCGGAAGGCATGATGTTGAGCGACTATATGTTATCAACGAACATTTCTGGCTAACCTGAGATCCTTCGGGCTTCGCCCTCAGGATGACAAAGAGAGGTGAGGTATTTTTTAGAATGACATAGTAAATTATGAATACTCAATATATTAAAACAATTTATACTCTTTTTAAGAAGGAGTTAATGAGCTATTTCAATTCCCCGATCGCTTATATTTTCATCGGCGTGTTTTTGGTTGTTGGCAATTGGCTGTTTTTCAAGGATTTTTTTCTAATCGGGCAGGCGAGCATGCGCGGCTATTTCGGGTTATTGCCTTGGATATTTTTATTTTTATCTCCGGCTGTCACTATGCGGCTTTGGGCGGAAGAAAAGAAAAGCGGCACGATTGAATTTTTGCTGACTCTGCCGATAACGGACTGGCAGGCGGTATTGGCGAAATTTTTCAGCAGTTTAATTTTTATGTTCATAACTTTGCTGTTATCCGCAAGCTTGCCGATTACGGTTGCGTTTTTAGGCGATGTTGATTTGGGCCCGATAATCGGCGGCTATCTTGGCGCTTTGTTTTTGGGCGGGGCTTACCTGTCTTTGGGGCTGTTTGTTTCCAGCTTGACGAAAAACCAAATTATCGCTTTTGTCTTGGGCCTTGTCGCCTGTTTCGCCGCCTTTATTATCGGAGCCGATTTTGTCTTGGCGGGCGCGCCGCAGTTTGCCGTTCCCGTTATGAAGTTTTTGGGCTTAGGCAGCCATTTTTATAACATTGCCAAGGGAGTAATTGATTCAAAAGATATAATTTATTATATTTCATTTATATTTTTGTTTTTATGGCTGAATGTGAGAATAATTGAGGGAAGGGGATGGAAATAAATTTTTGATTGCATTATGTTTAATAAAAAAATAAAACAAAAGGCGGATTTTGGCATAACCGCGCTAATAATCATCGGCATTATCGCCGTGGTTAATTTTTTCTCGTACCAGATTTTTTACCGCGGGGATTTGACGCAGAATAAAGATTATTCAATTTCAAAAGCCAGCAAGCAGGTCGCGGGCAAGCTTGATGACGTGGTTAATGTTAAAGTTTATTTCAGCAAGAATCTGCCGAGCCAATACATCAGTTTGCACCAGGAAGTGGGGGATATATTGGACGAGTACGCGGCCTATTCAAACGGCAAAATCCGCGTTGAATTTATTGACCCGGGGGATAACGAGGAGATGAAGAGCGAATTATATATGCTCGGTATTCCTGAATTGCAGTTTAATGTCTTGGAAAAAGACAAATATCAAATAGTAAAAGGATATTTAGGCATGGCAGTGCAATATGGCGGCAAAACAGAAGCCATACCGGTGGTGGAAAATACCGATAATTTTGAATATCAAGTTACTTTGGCGATTAAAAAAGTGATAAGCGACAAGATGGCCGCGATTGGCTTTGTAACCAGCAATGCGGCCGCTAGTTTAGATAATGAAATTAGCGCGGCCTATCAAAAATTGCGGGAATTATATCAGGCGCGCCAAGTTGATTTGGCAAAAGAAAAAGAAATACCGGACGATATAAATACTTTAATCATAGCCGGACCAAAGGAAAAGTTCAGTGAAGACCAGCTTAAAGCCATTGACGCGTTTTTAATGAAGGGCGGATCATTATTAATTTTAGCTGACGGCGTTAATGTTGGAGAGGGGCTGATAGCGAGCGTTAATGATACCGGCTTGAATGATTTATTGCAAAAATACGGAGTTAAGATAAATAATGATTTGGCGCTTGACGCGGCGAGCGGCATTGTTTCCTTTACACAGGGTTATATAACTTTTTCCACCAATTATCCGTTTTGGCCGAAAGTATCGCAACAAGGATTTGACCGGGAAAACTCTGCCACAGCCAAGCTGGAAAGCTTGGTTCTGCCATGGGCCAGCACTCTGGATGTTGCGACGGATAAAATTGATAAAACCAATAAAATTTCCTATTTGGCGCGCACTACCGATAAAGCGTGGAGGCAGAAAGACAATTTTGATTTAAACCCCCAGCAGAATTTTTTGCCAAGCGGAGAAAAAGGAATTTTCACATTAGCCGTTGCTATTTCGGGAAAATTCGTTAGCGCCTATAATAACGGCGAAACCGGTAACGGCCGCTTGATTGTTGTCGGCGACAGCGATTTTATTAAAGACGCGTTTTTGCGCAGCGCGCCTGATAATTTGATTTTTTTCCAAAACATTGTTGACAGCTTAAGCTTAGACGAGGATTTAATCAATATTCGCTCCAAAGGAATTTCCGACCGCCCGCTGAAAGAATTATCCGACGGCGCCAAGGCGGCAATCAGGTATTTAAATATTTTCGGCCTGACAATTATCGTGGTGATATTCGGCATGATCAGGTATTATATGAGAAGAAAGAGTAGGTTTGTGGATGAGCTGTAAATTACTGTGAATTATGAAACACGCCAATCTGTCATTCCCGCCCGCTTCGCCGGAGCTTCAGCGAGGCGAGCGCAAGCGGGAATCCAGGAGAGAGCCGTAAAAATATGATGATAAATAAAAAAGTTAAATAACACTTTAATGCTTTTAAGTAATTTTATATTTATTATTTTGTTCATACCGCTAACTCCTGGATTCCCAGTCAAGCTGGGAATGACAGGGGGGAAGGAATTATTCAACAGTCTAAAATTAAATGTTTAAATATATGCGAATTTTAAAATTCGGCGCTATTTGGTGCATGGAATGCTTGGTGATGAGGCCGATGTGGGCTGAAATTGAATCGGAAACGCCCGGGCTTAAAACAGAGTATTACGACGCTGACGAACATCCTGATTTAGTAAAAAAATATAACGCGAAAAATATTCCTATTTTTATTTTTCTGGACAAAAACAACGAAGAATTTTTACGATTGCAGGGTTATCAGAAAAAAGAGGAGTTGGTAAAGATTATATCCGACAATATTGATAAATAATATACTTATGGACAAAAAAACACTAAGACTAGGAGGGATTTTAATCATATTAATAGTTTTAGCTTATCTCTATCAAGGACCGCTGAAAGAGTGGCGCGCCGGTTTGGGCAAGCCCAAAAATTTTTTGGCGAGCGTTGATGCCGGACAAATTAATAAAATTGAAATTATTCAGAAAGAAAAAACCGTTGTGTTGGAGAAACAGGGCGATAAATGGAAAATAGGGGGTACCAAGGATTTTTATGTCCGGCAGAGTTTGGCGGAAAATTTGAATCAAGTTTTGGAAGAAGGAACTGAAGCTGGAATGGAATTGGCAAGCGCCAATAAGGAGAAAAAGGGCGAATTTCAGACGGATGAAAGCGGCATTAATGTTAAATTATACCAAGGCGGTGATATTGTAGCTGATTTTATAGTCGGCAAAAGAGCCATGGATTTTACCAGCACCTATGTTTCACAGCCGGAATCAGATAATACTTATTCAATTAAGGCGGATTTATACGGCGTGTTTGGCAGAAGCGATTGGTATGATAAGACAATTTTTTCATCTGATAAAGAAAAAATCAATAAAATCCGGCTCCAGTATCCTGACAGGGAATTTACCGCGGAGAAAACGGCCGTTGACGGCGTTGACGCATGGGAAGGGACTATGCCTTATAAATTTAACGTAAATAAAGATAAGATTGATAAAATTCTTGATTTAATGTCAAATTTGACCGCCGCTGAAATTCCGGAACAGAAATTTGAAGGAACAGGGCTGGAAAAGCATTTGATTATAGCGCAGGCGACAGGAGATGGCGCAGATAATATTATTATGATTGGGAATGACAACGGCGAAGAGTTGTATTACGTTAAGAAAAGCGATAGCGACAATATTTATTTGATAACCAAAGAAAATAAAGACGAGCTTGATAAAAAAATTGAAGATTTGAGATAAACTTTTGTTAAAAAAGCCCCGCCTCTCGTGAGAGGCGGGGCTTTTTTTGTTTTTTGGATTGTGGTATAATAAAAATATATGAAATACGACATTATTACAATCGGCGGCGCTACCGAAGATATCACTTTTTACACCAAAGAAGGCGTGCTGGCGGATAATAAAAAGGACATATTGAAGCAGAAATTATTGGCTTTTGAATACGGCGCGAAAATAAAAATTGACAAAGCTTACTCCGGTTTTGGCGGCGGCGCGGCTAATGCCGCCGTTTGTTTTTCCCTGCTGGGGTTTAAAGTCGCCAGCTTAATAGCGGTTGGCGATGATGGGCGGGGCGAATCAATCGTAAAAAACTTGGAAAAAAGAGGAGTTGACGTAAGTTTGGCGCAAAAACATAAAGACATAGAATCCGGTTTTTCTTTTTTATTGGTCGGCCAGGATAATGAGCATATTGTTTTTTCCAACAGAGCCGCAAATACAAAACTGCAAATTGCCGATTTTGAGCTTGAAAATTTAAAAAATACCAATTGGATTTACATAACATCGCTTTATGGCCAATGGCAGGATGTTCTGGATAAAGTATTTTCCGTTCATGGAGTTAAAGTCGCTTGGAACCCCGGCAACGCGCAGTTTGACGCCGGCATCAGCGTCCTTGGAAAATATTTTAAGAAAACTAAAGCATTGATTATCAATAAGGACGAGGCGATAGAGCTTGTCGTGTCCGATGAAAAACACAAAAAGAAAAGCGCGAGATTTTTGAAAAATATAAAAAATCTGCTGGCCATAATACAGGGCTGGGGGCCGGAAATCGCGGTTATCACCAACGGCAAATATGGCGCGGACGCTTATAATGGCGTTAAGTATTACCACCAGGACATCTTAAGGGAAAAGAAGCGAGTTGACACAACGGGCGTGGGCGACGCTTTCGGCTCTTCCTTCATCGCCGGATTGGAATTATTTCAGGGAGACATTGCCAAGGCCATGAAATTAGCCATAAAAAATACAGCTTCGGTAATCAGCGAGCAGGGAGCGCAGAATGGTTTGTTGTTAAAGAAAGATATAATTTAATTTTTATTATTTAATTATTTCGTTATAACAAATTTATGCCAAAACAATCACAACGAGATCTAACGGAGGTATTATTATCTTCTCAAAAACTATACAAGCCGTCAAAAGAAATAATCAAGGAGGCGAATGTGCGAGACTATGATAAAATTTTAAAGCAAGCGGCGCGCGATCCGGAAAAATTTTGGGCTGAAGCGGCTCTTGATCTGCATTGGTTTAAGCCGTGGACGAAAATTTTGGACAAAAGCAAGAAGCCGTTTTATAAATGGTTTACCGGAGCGAAATGCAACCTGGCTTACAACGCGTTAGACAGGCATATTGGAACCGATATAGAAAAGAAAACAGCGATTATCTGGGAAGATGAAACAGGCAAGACGAGAAAATATACTTATTTAGAGCTTTATCAAGAGGTTAATAAATTAGTTAACGGCTTGCGCGGCATAGGCGTTAAAAAGGGCGATAGAGTGGCGGTTTATATGCCCAACATCCCGGAAATTGCCATGGCAATGCTGGCTTGCGCCAAAATCGGGGCGATGCATTCTGTTGTTTACGCCGGTTTTTCCGCTACAGCATTAGCGGACAGGATAAATGACGCTAAAGCAAAAGTATTATTTACGGCCGATGGCAGCTTTAGGCGAGGCAAAGTTATTAATTTAAAAGATATCGCGGACGATGCCGTTAAGCAATGCAAATCAATCAAGAAAGTTATTGTGGTTAAAAACAATAACGAGAAAATAAATTTCAATCCGAAACTGGAAACATGGTATGATGATTTTGTCAAAGGGCAGAGCATGGAAGCGAAATGCGCTCAAATGGATTCCGAAGATCCTGCTTTTGTTTTGTATACTTCGGGCACTACTTCAAAACCGAAAGGAGTTGTCCATGTTCACGGCGGCTACCCGGTCGGCGTTTTAAGGACCATAAAATGGGTCTTTGACTTAAAAGGCGATGAAATTTTTTGGTGCACCGCCGATCCGGGCTGGATTACCGGGCATAGTTATATTATTTACGGACCTCTGCTCGCGGGCGTTACGACTTTAATGTATGAAGGCATGCCCGATATTCCGCAGCCGGATAGAATTTGGCAAGTGGTTGAAAAATATAAAGTAAATGTTTTGTACACGGCGCCCACATTAATCAGGGCGATGATGAAATACGGGCCGGAGTGGCCGGCCAAGCATGCTATGCCGAGTCTAAAAATTTTGGGCTCGGTGGGCGAGCCGATAAATCCCGAGGCGTGGAAATGGTATTATAAATACGTCGGCAAAAATCGCTGTCCGGTTATGGATACATGGTGGCAGACTGAAACAGGAAGCCATATGATAACTCCTTTGCCTTGCGCGCCGCTTAAGGCGGGCAGCGCTTGCAAGCCGTTTCCGGGAATTATCGCCGATGTAGTAGATAAAAAAGGAAAGAAAGCGCCAACAGGCAAGGGCGGATATTTGGTGATAAAAAATCAATGGCCGTCAATGATAAGGACGATTTTCAATAATCCTGAAAGGTTTATAAAGACATACTGGAAAGAAATAAAAGGGGTATATTTTACCGGCGATATAGCGTTTAAAGACAAAGACGGCTATTACTGGATACAAGGCAGGAGCGATGATGTTTTAAAAATCGCCGGCCACAGGCTTGGCACGGCTGAAGTTGAAAGCGCTTTTGTTTCGCATAAAGCCGTTGTTGAAGCCGGAGTAATCGGCGTGCCTGACCCGGTTAAAGGCGAAGTGATAAAAGCTTTTGTTATTTTAAAGCAGGGGATAACCGCGAGCGATGAATTAAAACAAGAATTAAAAACTCACGTAAGGACAACGCTCGGCCCGGTTGCCGTAATAAAAGACATAGCTTTTGTTGAAAAATTGCCAAAAACCAGGAGCGGCAAGATTATGCGTCGCGTTTTGAAAGCGCAGGAATTGGGATTGCCGCTGGGCGATACAAGTTCGTTGGTTTAAAAATATGCCGTTAAGCATCGCGGCACTTCTTTCAGTGATTATGTTGACGCTCAAGGCGAGGTCGGGAGTTTCGCGAAGTATTTAAAAGTTTACGGCAGGGCGGGAGAGAAATGCGGAAAATGCGGCAGTATTATTCAAAAAATGAAATTGGGCGGCAGGGGAGCACATTGGTGCGATGTTTGTCAGAAATAAGGATATTTTGATATTCAACATATCTGTTTTATGGTATAATATGTATAAATGAATTTTTAATTTCCAATTTTGAATTTTGAACCAATTTTGAATGATAGAATTTTAAAACATTCAAAATTAAAAATTAAACATTCAATCAAAATTCAAAATTCAAAATTAGAAATTGAATTTATGCCCAGTAAGATAATAAAATTAACGATATTTTTGCTTTGTTTTTTAATCTGCCCGAGCATAATTAAAGCCGCCAAATCCCCTGATGCCATCGCCATCAGGGTAATTCCCAACACCGAGCACTACGGCCCGATGAGGTGGTACAAAGAACAGGGCTTTACCGGTTCTCCCCAATCCATGTCCATTGACGGCTACGAAGCCATCAGGGACGGCCGGACTGTTTATGTCAACGCCGCCAATATAGGAAGCGACAGCACTCTCTACACCAACATTTACCTGATGTCCTACAACCAGGACGCGGAAGAAGCTACCGTTAAAATAGTCAATGAGATGCTCTCGCATTGGCATGTTAACAGAAACATCACTGATTCGGGCCAGTGCCTTGACGCGTCCGGTAATTTGAGCGGCGGCTGTTTGGTTGATAAAGAATGTCCGGCTATGCAATACTGCCAAAGCCCCAAAGCCAAAATAACCAGAGACACCAGGCGGCTCTCTGATTTGGCCGAGATTAAAATCGCTCTGGCTGACTACAAGCAAACTAATAATAAATATCCTGTGCTTACCTCCGGCTCCTACCTGCCGGGAAAATCACTCTCTGTCTGGCCCAGCTGGAGGGAAACTTTGGAAAAAGAATTGTGGGCGAGCCTGCCCAACGACCCGATTAACAGA
>JAUYAT010000011.1 GCA_030693295.1 bacterium | reverse complement strand
TTTTCGGTTGTTGATGTGGCGCAAGCCCTTATTGATCAAGCAGATGATTATACGGCGAGAAAATATTGGAATAAACTCGCCCAGCGCTTAAGAGAAGAAGGAAGCGAAGTGGTGACAAATTGTCACCGGTTGAAATTATTAGCTCCTGACGGAAAAATGCGGGAAACTGACTGTGCCAACACCGAGGGCATGTTTCGTATTATACAGTCAATTCCATCGCCGAAAGCCGAGCCGCTTAAGCGTTGGTTGGCAAAAGTCGGCTATGAACGAGTGCAAGAAATTGAAAATCCGGAATTGGCAACTAAAAGAACAAAAATGCTTTATAAACTAAAAGGCTACCCCGAAGACTGGATTGAAAAAAGAATGCGAGGGATTGCTGTTAGAGAGGAATTGACTGACGAATGGCAGAAACGCGGGGCTCAAGAGCAAAAAGATTTTGAAATATTAACTGCGGAAATTTCGCAGGCGACTTTCGGGATAAAGCCGAATGAATACAAAAAATTAAAAAGATTGAAGCGAGAGAATTTGCGCGACCATATGGATGATTTTGAACTTATTTTAACTATGCTCGGCGAAAGGACGACGACTGAAATTCACCGCGTAAAAGATTCTCAAGGCGTGCCTAAATTAAAAGACGACGCCAGAGTCGGCGGCCAGATTGCCGGCACAGCCAGAAAACAGATTGAAAGGAAGCTGGGACGATCAATAATATCAAATAATAATTTTTTAAAAAATAAAAAACAAATTAAATAGAATATCGGCCATATTATTACGAAATAAATATGCGCGGTTGCTGAAAAATGAAAAACGGACAAGAATCAACTCCTTGTCCGTTTTGTTTTTGGCGGCGGGTTGCTATCACGCTACCATAGCAATCGCCGCAATCGCGATAACGCCGACCGTGGCAACATGGCCGATGCCGGCCGCAAACTGCATCAAAATGTGCAAGATATCCAAAATATCACCCCCCTTTTTTTGAATTAAAGATTAAAAAGAACCATATTTCAGATTACCATATAATGCTAATTTTGTCAACCGCCCTTGCCAAAATTAAAACTTTATGATAAGTTAAAAATGTAATGTCTTCACGAAAGGATATTACAGAGACTGGCAACGGTCTCATAATTAAAAATTAAATGCCGTTTAAGAAGTTTTAAGGTGAGAATTGATCATATTTTGCTTTATTAAAGCTAAATATTGAAACAAGAAAATTTGCGATAATAATAAAGAAAATGGACTTAAATAACAAATTATCCTCAACAAACAAAAATGAATCATTAATCAACCGCGAAAATTCAAACGGGACGCGGATATTTTTGTTTGTATAATTCTCAGAGTCGGCGGTTTTAATCGCATAACTCAATCAACCTTCCAAAACGGCGAATAATAAACTTATGGAATACATATTGTATGTTATTTTGGCCGCGGGCGGTTTTTTTATCGGCTATTTGGCGCGAAAGCAATTGGCTTTAACCCAAATTAACAGCGCCGAAGCCAAGGCGAAGAAAATTTTAACCGACACCAAAGCCAAACAGCAGGAATTATTGCTTGAGGCCCGGGACAAGGCTTTAAAAATTATTGATGAAGCCAAACAGGAAGATGGAAAACGACGGCAAGAAACAAACAATCTGCAAGCCAGATTGGAAAAACGGGAAACCGCTTTTTCGCAAAAACTGCTGGAACTGCAGGACAGGCAGCAGCAGCTTTATGACAAAGTCGGCAAAGTTGAGGAAGTTAAAGAAAAAATAAAACAGATAAAAGAAGAGCAATTGGCCAAGCTGGAGCAAATTGCCGGCATGAACAAAGAAGAAGCGAAAGAAGTGCTGTTCAAAAATGTTGAATCGCAGACTAAAGACGACTTAATAATCCGCATTAACAAGCTGGAAAAAGAAGCCAGCGAAGTTTTGGATGAAAAAGCGCGCGATTTGATGGCCGGGGCGATGCAAAGATTGGCGTCAACTTATACGGCGGAAATCACGACTACCACCGTGGATTTGCCGAGCGATGAAATGAAAGGGCGGATTATCGGCCGCGAAGGCAGAAATATCAAAGCGATTGAGCAATTAACCGGCGTGGAAATAATCGTTGACGACACGCCTAACGCCATCACTATTTCCGGCTTTTCTCCAATCAGGCGCCATGTGGCTAAAAGAGCGCTTGACCATTTAATCAAGGACGGCAGAATCCATCCCACTAAAATTGAAGACGCCATTGAACAGGCCAAAAAGGAGCTGGCTTTGGACATTAAAAAAGCCGGAGAGGAAGCTATGTACGAAGTCGGCGTAACCGGTTTTGACCCCAAATTGGTTCAAATTTTAGGCCGGCTTAAATACCGCACCAGCTACGGCCAGAACGCTCTCAGGCATTCAATTGAAGTGGCGCATTTGTCAGCGCTTTTGGCCGAGGAGCTGGGCGCTGATGTTACTATTGCCAAAAAGGGAGGACTGCTGCATGATATCGGCAAGGCGGTTGACCACGAAGTGCAGGGAACTCATCCTGAGATCGGCGGCAATATCGCCAAAAAATTCAACTTGCCGGAAGAAATAATCGCTCCCATAAAAACTCACCATGATGATCGGCCGGAAGGAATTATTTCCGTCATTGTCAAGGTGGCTGACGCGCTTTCATCGGCCAGGCCCGGAGCCAGGCATGACACTTTTGAACAATATATCCAGCGCTTGGAAGAACTGGAAAAAATCGCTTCTTCTTTTGCCGGCGTTGAAAAATCTTACGCTATCCAAGCCGGCCGCGAGGTTAGGATTTTTGTCACTCCCGAAGAAATTGACGACTTGGCCGCCCATAATCTTGCCCGCGATATAGCCCAAAAAATTGAACAGGAATTGAAATATCCGGGCGAAATCAAGGTTAATGTGATTAGGGAAATGAGGGTGACGGAATACGCGAGATAAATTATAATTTTATGTTAAAAATACTATTCATCGGCGACATCGTCGGCAAAATCGGCCGCGAAACGATTAAAAAAATACTACCCGGGCTTAAAGAGGATCTTAAGCCGGATTTAACAATCGCCAACGCGGAAAATCTTGCCCATGGCAAGGGCGTTAGCCTAAGCGCTTTGGAAGAGATGATGGGAGCCGGCATTAATTGGTTTACCAACGGCGACCATGCTTTTAGCAGGGAAAAACAAATTGAAGCGATTTATAGCGGCGAGCCGCCGATTTTACGGCCCGCCAATTATTCCAGCGGCGTTCCCGGCAAGGGGTGCGCGGTAATTAAAGCGGGAAAACATAAAATTCTTCTGATTAATTTAATAGGCAGGGTATTTATGAAAATGGATTATGACTGCCCTTTTAGAAAATTAGATGAGATTTTAGCCAACCCTGATTTGGCAAAAGAAAATTTGTCTGCTATAATTATTGATATGCACGCCGAGGCGACTTCGGAAAAGATCGCTTTGAAACATTACGCGGACGGAAGGGTAAGCGCTCTTCTGGGGACGCATACCCATGTTATGACAGCCGATAGCCAAATAACCGAAAAGGGCGCCGGCTATATTACGGATGTCGGCATGACAGGGCTTGCCGACGGAGTAATAGGCATTGATAAAGAAAATATCATTAAAAGTTTTTTGACGCAGATTAAATATACCCATGAGCTGCCGGAAAAAGGCAAAACGATTTTAAGCGCGATTTTAGTAACAATTAATCCAAAAACTGCCAAAGCCGCAGCGATAAAGCCGATTATAAGGTTTGCGGAAATTTAATAATTAATTCTAATAATATGCCCTACATTAAAACAATAAGTATGGGCCAAAATTTATGAATAAAGCATCTCTTATTGAAAGAATTGCCGCTGAAACGGCGGTTACCAAGAAAATAGCCGAAAATATGCTGGAAGCCTTGGTAAAAATTATTATCGGCGAACTTAAAGCGGGCAATGAGGTGACAATCACCGGCTTTGGCACCTTTATGGCGAAAACGCGCCATGCCCGAGGCGGCGTCAATCCGCAAAAGCCGACAGAAAGGATTCAAATTCCGGAAGTGACAGTGGCTAAATTTAAAACCGGCAAAACCTTGAAAGACGCGTTAAAGGGAAAATAATTTCCACCATTTGAAATTCCAAAAACAAAAAAACAATCCGCCCGGGGCGGATTGTTTTTATTGGCGGTGGACCAGACAGGACTTGAACCCGCCACCTCCTGCGTGCAAAGCAGGCGCTCTACCAGATGAGCTACTGGCCCGTATATATTTTTGATTTACGATTTCAACCTGCCCCGCTCGCCTTTAACTTGTATATCAATTTAAGTTGTTTGACAGATATAGTTGAGTAATTATTAGCAGACCAGTTAACGCGAGGCGGGCCGGGGATTTGCGATTTATTTTGCCGGCGCGCTATACTTTAACAAAGGCGATAAAACCCACTGCAAGAATTCGCCGATTAAATTCGTTGTAATCAAAATGCCGATAAAAATAATAAATAAGCCGACTAATTTGTAGCCCAGCCGCGAGCCGCCTTCCGTGCCCAAATGCTGTTCAAACCAGCCGATTCTGCCGAAAGCGTTAAGCAATTTTTCCGATTTTATCACTATCAGCGTTCCAATCGCGATCATTATTAAGCCGAGAATAATACGCATAATGTTATTATTTTATGTAATTCAACGGATTATACTTTCTGCCGTTGATTATCACTTCAAAATGCAGATGCGGGCCGGTGGACCAGCCGGTTGAACCCATGGCGGCGATTGATTGGCCCTTGCTTACCGCCTCCCCCCTGCCGACATAAACTTTTGACAAATGGGCGTATCTGGTTTTTTTGCCGCCGCCGTGGTCTATGACAATCTGGTTGCCATAGCCCGTGCCCCAGCCGACATATTCTATAACGCCGGCATCGGCCGCGTAAATCGGCGTGCCTAATTTATTGGCGATATCAACTCCGTAATGGCGCCATGAATAGTATTGGGTAATGCGATAGCCCTGGGTCGGCCAATTCATCTTGTTGCCGCTTACCGGAGCCGCTCCCGAGGGGCTTACCAAATCTTTGATAGCCGATATGCCGGTATAGCTGGGCGCGGGCGCGCTTGCGTAATATATTTTTTTGCCGCCGGGAATAATCAGTTTCTCGCCGACAGTTAGCTTGCTTGCGTCGGCTATTTTGTTGATTTCAATGATTTTATCTTCTCCAATATTATATTTTGCGGCGATTTTTCCCAAATTTTCGCCTTTTTCTATTTTATGGGTGATGCCGGATACGGGCAGAATGGATAATTCATCGCCGGGCCTGATTATGCTGTAGGCGCTTAAATTATTTTCCCATAAAACAGTGTTAACGCTAATGTCCAATTCCATCGCGATTGTGCTTATTGTGTCGCCCGGTTGAACCGTGCAATTGACAACTCCATCCCTTTGGCGCTTAATTTTGCTTGTCGCGGCAATTCCCGGCTTAACGAGCGCGCTTCCGCCCTGAGTTAAGCCGGTTATTTCTTCAGCCGGCTCCGTTTCATTAATTGATTTCATTTCAGCCGTCGGCTGGCTTTTGACGCTGGATAAGCTGTCCAAGTAAGTTTGCTGGACCGGCGATATTTCAAACTCTTCATCAAAGTATTCTTCAATTAATTCATCGTTTTCGCCGAACTCGCTTGATACCAATTCGGATAAAAATGTTTTGCCCGCCAATTCTTCCGGGGAAACGGCCTGGGTTTTGCTCGTGAAATTAAAGCCGATTATTAAAATTGTCAGCGCGATAACCGTGAAATGAACCAATTTTTGGCTGATTAAAACAGCAAACAGCCTGTCTGTACGGCCGCTTGTCCAGCCCAATTTTTTAATAAAATAATATAACAGCCGATACGCCTTGACGACTATCTTATAAAAAACAAAACGCAATAAAATCCGCGCCGGCTTCCATATTATATTAATAAAAAAAGCGGCTATTAACCTCTTTAGAAAAATTATTAATTTTACCAAACATATCAGTATATTTACCGATATATTTTTAAATTTTTTGGATATATGGTTTATTTAACTTGTTAAAACCAACAACAATATAATAACATTAAAAAACGCGCCAGTCAAGCAGTTGATATTTTGTTTGTTTATGTTATAATAGAAGCATAAAAATTTTAAATTTAACCTAAACATATGGAATCCCTTGTTGATGAAATCCTGCAGCTAGTTAAGAAAAAAATGATTGAGCAAAGCGGTTACGACCGCGATGCCTATAAACAATTAGTTGAGGAAACAATTGAATATTTTCGCGAGAGAGGAAAGCTTACCGATGATGACAATGATGAGTTTATTGAAGACCAGCTGATGGATATGTGGGAAATTGTCAGCGATGAATTCGCGAGAAAAAAATATTAAATAACATGTTTAACCAACTTTTTGTCAATAGTCTAATCGCCGGAGCGATATACGGTTTGGTCGCTTCCGGTTTTTCTTTAATTTATTCAACCTGCAAGTTTGTTCATTTTGCCCATGGCGCGACAATCGCTTTCAGCGCCTATTTTTTTTATTTTCTTCTCGTTGGTTTGGGCTTGAATTTCTGGCCGTCGGCAATCCTTGCCGTTATTTTCGCTTCTTTCCTTGGCTGGCTGATGAATAAAGTTGTCTATAAAAAATTTCGCAAAAGAAAAGCAGGCAATGTTATTTTATTGATTGCCGGCTTTGCTCTTTTAATTTTTTTTGAGGCATTGATATTAATGATGTTTGGCGCGGATGTCAAAACAATCGGCTATATTAAAATAGCCAAAGGTCTGGAATTTTTCGGAGCCATTATTACTCCCTTGCAGATAGTTATTGTGATAGTTTCGCTTGTCCTGCTTGTTGCTCTTTATTTGTTTATGAAAAAAACAAAAATCGGCAAAGCGATGCGGGCCGTGGCTGATAACAAGGATGCGGCCGAGATTGTCGGGATTTCCGCGGAGAAAATTTATTCCCGAAGTTTTATCATCGGCTCGGCGATTGCCGGCGTTGCCGCGATTTTGGTGGGGCTGGAGCAAAACTTGGAGCCGATGATGGGGACTAATTTAATGATTAAGGGCTTTACTGCCGCGATTATCGGCGGAATCGGTTCGGTTCCGGGCGCGATTTTAGGCTCTTTTTTGCTTGGTTTCGCGGAAAATTACGGCATCTGGTTTTTGCCGTCCGGCTATAAAGATGCCATCGCTTTTGTAATTTTATTCATCTTTCTTTTATTCAGGCCTTATGGTATACTGGGAATTAGGAGGAATAATTAATTAATAAATAATAAAACTTATGACAAAAAACGCAAAAATCATTATCGGCGCAATTATTGCCATTATCGCGGTTGGAGGGATTTGGTACGGGGCGGGCCAAAAGCCGGCGCCGACCGAAACCGCAAAAGAGCCGATTAAAATCGGGGCGATTTTGCCGTTGACAGGAGACTTCGCATTTTTAGGCGAGGGGATAAGAGACGCCATATTACTTGCCAAAGAAAATTTAAAAGATACTCAATATAATTATGAAGTTATTTTTGAAGATGATCAATCGTCAGATTTAAAAGAAGTTGCAAGCGCTGCGAATAAACTAATAAACATTGATAAAGTAAACATCCTTATATCTGTAAATTCTGGCCCTGGAAATGTTGTTGCTCCAATCGCGGAACAAAATAAAATTATACATTTTGCTATTGGTTCTGATAAAAATATGGCAAAAGGTGATTATAACTTTATTCATTGGACGCAACCTTCTGAAGAAATCCAAGTTTTTATTGCAGAATTACAAAAAAGAGGAATTAAAAAATTAGGAATATTTGAATTAAATCAACAAGGCGCAACCGCCATGATAGATGAATTGCAAGAACGGTTAAAAGAAACTGATATTAAAATTGTCTCACATCAAAATTTTAATTTCGGTGAAAAAGATTTTAGAACTATTATTGCTAAAGCGAAACAGGCTAATGCAGAAATTTATTTATTAGGATTAATATTCCCTCCTGAATTAGAAATATTAGCAAAACAAATAAAAGAAGCTGGTATAAATATACCTATTACATCAATTGAGTCTTTTGAACTAACCGATCAATTGAGTCTTTTCGAAGGAGAATGGTATGTAAACGCCGCTGATCCAACAGAAGATTTTGTTGATAAATTTAATAAAAAAATAGGCAAAAATCCATCTATTGGAGCGGCAAATGGTTACGACATCTTTAATTTGATTGTTGCTGCTTCTGAAAAAAAAGAATCATCCATAAAGCCAGCCACTAATATTATTGCGAGTGAATTAAAAAAAATAAAAGATTTTAATGGCGCCCTTGGTAATTTATCTGTTGATGAAGAAGGCATTGTCATATCTCAAGCAGTAGTACGAATGATAAAAGATGGTAAGCCGATTACAATTGATGATTAAAGCCATTTAAAACGGCCAGTTTGTCCCGTATGAGGAATAGATATTTCGGATTTAAGTAAAACTAAAAAGCCACGCGGCGCCGCGTGGCTTTTTGGTTTATCATTAAGAAGGCCTTGACGGTTATAAAAAGATTGTTTATACTAAAAATAGATAATTCATTTATGGGACATAATTGTCCCATTAAATAAACAATACTATGAAAGGAAAGTTGAGCGTTATCGGGACGCAAAATTTTATCAGAGAGAAGCGCAAATATATTTTCACTCCTTTGGATTTGCAAAGGCATTTTAATGTTAGCTATGGAACGGCCAGAAAATTTATTTTAAGAAATGTTAAAAAAAATATTTATACGAAAATAAAAAGAGGGCTGTATTTTGATAAAAATTTTAAGCCGTCCGAGCTGGAAATCGCCAATAAATTATATTACCCTTCTTATATTTCTTTTGAATACGCCCTTTCTTATTATGGAATAATTCCCGATACCGTATATTCCATAACATCAGCCTCTTCAAAAACAACGCGGAGTTTTATTGTTGAAAGAATAAATTACAGTTTTTTTCATATCAAAAAAGAAGCTTTTACCGGCTACATTAAAAAAAATATTGAAGGCCAGTTAATATATTTGGCCGAACCGGAAAAAGCTTTGGCTGATTATCTTTATTTTGTTGATTTAAGAAAAAAGTCTTTGTATGACAGGATTAACGCAAGCGGGATAAATTATAAAAAATTAATGAATTTTATCAAGCTTTTTAACAGAGCTTCATTAAAAAAATTAGCTCAAGAAATTTATGATAACTCAAGAAGAAATAAAGAGATTATCCACTAGGATGCAAACAAACGACCTAACCGCGGCCAGGGAGTATCTGCAGCATAGTTTTTTGTCCGAATTATACAAACAAGCCGGATCAGACAGGCTGTTGTTTAAGGGGGGCACTGCTTTGCGCATTATTTATAACAGCCCCAGATTTTCCGAAGACTTGGATTTTACAGCCGCAAAAAATATCAGCTATCAGGAAATAGAAAGCTTGCTTATAGATGTTTATTCAATTCTTAACAGTTGGGGGTTTATTTTAGATATTGAGGAAGCCAAGAAAACAACAGGCGGTTATTTGGCTAAAACCATTGTTTCTTTTTATAGCTATAAAATAAATTTAAAAATTGAAATTTCATTCAGGCAAAGCCGCAAAAAAATAAATAAGGAAATCAGCCAAATAAGAAATGAATTTTTGCCGGCTTATGATATTGTCCATTTATCTCAAGAAGAAATCGTTGGCGGCAAATTAGCGGCTTTATTGTCAAGAAGCAAGCCGCGCGACTGGTATGATTTATATTTTTTGCTGAAAAACAATTATTTGAACGACAAGCAAAAAAAATTATTAGGCGAAGTTTTAGAAAAATTTAAAAATTATCGGGGAGACATTAGAAAAGAGCTTAAAGAATTCTTGCCAATCAGCCATCAGGCGCTTTTAAAAAATTTTAGGAATATTTTAAAAGAGGAAATTAAAAAATATTTATGATTTCCGCTTATTTAATCCATTTATTAATTCTTGTCGGGATTTACGCGATTTTGGCCGTTGCTTTGCAGTTGGCAATGGGGTTTACCGGCTTGCTTAATCTCGGCCATATCGCTTTTTATTGCGTTGGCGCGTATATTTCCGCTTTGCTCGCTTTGGCCGGCTGGCCTTTTTGGTTTTGTTTTTTATCGGCCGGAATCGGAGCGATGTTGTTCGGTTTTTTGCTGGCTATTCCGACCAACAAGCTTAAAGGCGATTATTTGGCGTTAGCCACTTTGGGATTTTCTTTTGTAATTTACGCGGTTGCTTTAAATTGGACAGGACTAACACGGGGGCCGCTGGGCTTGCCCGGCATTCCCAAACCAAGCTTGTTCGGCTTTGTTTTTTCCGGTAATTTAAGTTTCCTGTTTTTAACTCTTGCCGTCGCTTTAATTTCTTATCTTATTATCAAGAAAATCACTTCTTCTCAATTCGGCAAGGTTTTGGAAGCGATTAGAGACAATGAGTTGGCCGTTAGGGTTTTGGGAAAGAATACTTTTAAAATGAAGAGCTATGCTTTGGGAATTTCCGCTTTTTTCGCCGGCATTGCCGGCTCGCTTTACGCCCATTATATTACTTTTATTGACCCGTCTTCGTTCACATTACTTCAATTAATTCCGGTAATAGCGATTGTGATTATCGGCGGCTTGGCATCGCTTAAGGGGACCGTTATCGCCGCCGTTGTTTTAGTTCTTCTGCCGGAGCCCTTGCGCTTTATCGGATTTCCGTCTTCAATCGTGGGTCCGGCCAGGCAGATGATTTACGCCCTGCTTTTGCTTTTAATTTTAGTTTACAAGCCGAAAGGATTTTATGGCAAAATTGAATTGGAATAAATCCGCGCGCTAAATTTATGTTAAAAATAGAGAATTTAAACAAATCTTTCGGGGGAATTAAGGCGGTTGACAACTGCTCTTTTGAAATTAAAGAAAAAACCATTACGGCTTTAATCGGGCCGAACGGCTCGGGCAAGACCACTATTTTTAATTTGGTATCGGGAATTTTAAAGTCTGATTCCGGCAAAATAATATTTTCCGCCTCGGGCGGAGACGGCAAAGATATCACTGATAAATCAATAGAAGATATTTCAAATCTTGGCATATCCCGGTTGTTCCAACAGACAAGATTATTTAATAATTTAACAGTAAGGGAAAATTTGCTTTTGGCGATTGATAATGAAGACACGAAATTTTTGTCCGCCTTCGTCCCGCAATACCGCGGGACTTCGGCGGATAAAAGAAATAAGTTTGAGGAAAAAATTCAAGAAATGCTGGAATTGGTCGGGTTGTCCGCCCAAGGCGGATCCGCCTCGGGCGGAGCAAAATTTCAAAATGTTTTAGCCCGAGATTTGAGCTATGGCCAAAAAAGATTAATTGAATTAAGTAGAGCGATTTTAAATCCTCATAATTTTTTAATGCTGGATGAGCCGGTTTCCGGAGTGGCTCCGCGATTGCGGGAAAAAATCAAGGAGATTTTAATCGTGTTAAAAGAAAAAGGCGAAACCATTCTTTTAATAGAGCATGATATGAATTTCGCTTTTAAGATTTCCGATGATGTGGTAGTTTTGGAAAAAGGCAGGGTAATCGCCCAAGGCAAGCCGGAGGAAATAAAAAACAATCCCCGAGTTCTGGAGGCGTATTTGGGAAATTGACTTTTTTTGAGGGTGGGGTAAAATCAAAGCATAATTTATTATTAAATAATAATCTACCCCGAAGTATCCGCCAATGGCGGAACTACGGGGCAGGCAAACTTATGACAAAAAACGCGAAAATCATTGTCGGAGTAGTCGTTTTAATCCTAATAATTGGATTTGTTTGGTATTCCAACAAAAACCAAGAGCAAGCCGCTAATAACGAATTGACTACAATTAAAATTGGGTTCGTTGCTCCCTTTAGTGGAGAAGCAGCGAGTTATGGCGAGTTTGTCGTTAAATCATTTAAACTAGCCATAGAGGATTATAATAGCACACACAAAAATTTAAATTTTGAAGTCATTTACGAAGATGGGAAATGCGACGGGAGCCAAGCCGTTACCGCCATAAACAAATTAATTAATGTTGACAAAATAAAATATGTAATTGGCGGTCTTTGTAGTAGTGAGACATTGGCGATGGCACCGGTAGCTGAGAGCAATAAAATCATTCTTTTTTCTCCTGGTTCCGGTAGTCCTGACATTACCAATGCTGGCGATTATATTTTTAGAAACTTAGCTTCAGATGATTATACTGCTAAAGAAATCGCTAAAATTGCGATAAAAAATAACGATAAAGAAATCGGATTAATTACTGAAAATTTAGATTATCCGCAAACCTTAAAAAAAGCTTTTAAAGATTACTATACTTCTCAGGGTGGGATGATAAAGTTGGATGAAACATTTAGCTCGGGCGCAACTGATTTCAGGACGATTATTACGAAAGCTAAGTTCCAAGATGTAAATCAACTTTACCTTGTTGCTCAAACTTATAAAACAACCGCTTTGATTCTTAAACAAATGAAAGAGTTAAATTATAGTCCAATGCTTTATACGAACGAGGTGACAGTTAGCGAAGAAGCACTAAAATATTATGATCCTATCTGCAAAGGATTAGTTGAAGGCGCAATATTTACTCAGCCAAAGTTTGACGAAAGCAATCCTAAGGCAAGCGATGTTTTGGCAAAATTCAAAGAAAAATATGGTTCAACTGAAGGCCCGATACCACCAGTTTACATCGCGACTTATTACGATTCGGTGTATCTTTTAGGTGAAGCATTAGAGAAAGTTGGGGATAATACGGATAAAATAAAGGATTATTTTTATACGGTAAAAAATTGGGAGGGTGCGGTTGGTAAATTTAGCTTTGATCAAAACGGTGATGCTATAACTAATGTTGAAGCAAAAACTGTAAAAAACGGAGAGATTGTTTCTTTTTAGTGATGAAATATGCTTAAAATAGTTAATCTAAAAGCCGGGTACAATGGAATGGAAATTCTGCGCGGCGTTGATTTGGAAATAAAGCCGGGGGAGATTGCGGCTTTAATCGGCCCCAATGGCGCCGGTAAATCAACTCTGTTAAAGAGCGTTTTTAATTTGGCTGAAATTTATTCCGGCAAAATTATTTTTAAAGACAAAGATATTGTAAAATTGCCAACCCATAGTTTAATTTATGAAGGAATAAGCTATGTGCCGCAAGGAAGGCAGGTTTTTTCCGATTTGACTGTGCTGGAAAATTTGGAAATGGGCGCTTTCAGTTTAAATAATGATGAGTTGATTAAAAGAAACATAGCCGATGTTTTCAATAAATTTCCGTCCTTGAAAGAAAAGCAGGATGACTACGCTTTTACTTTATCCGGCGGCCAGCAGCAAATGCTGGCTATCGGCAGAGCCCTAATTCAAGATCCCGAACTTTTGCTTTTAGACGAGCCGTCTTTGGGCTTGGCGCCCAAAACAAGAAAGGAAATTTTTGAAAAAATTATTGAGATTAAAAACGAAGGCATTTCAATTTTAATGGTTGAGCAAAACGCCAAACAAGCCGTTGCCATAGCGGACAAAACTTATGTTATGGAAAACGGGAAAATTGTTTTTGTTGGCGGAAAAGAGATTTTAAACGACCAAAGAATAAAAAATATTTATTTGGGCGAATAGCAATTTAAACTTTTATCACCACCGGCAGAACCATTGGCCTGCGCTTGGTTCTGCTGAATAAAAATTGTCCGACATCGTTTCTTATCTTGTTTTTAATATAATCGTCATTGGCCGGAACGCGCGGATCATGCTCTTTCACTATTTTTTTAACTCTCATGCGGGTGCTTTCAATCAGCTCCCTGTTCTCTTTCATATAAACAAAGCCGCGGGAAATAATATCGGGGTTGCCGATGGGTTCGCCTGTTTTTGAATCAATCGTGGCGATAACCACAATCATGCCGTCCTCGGACATAACGCGGCGGTCGCGCAGGACTATGTTTGAAACATCGCCGACGCCGAGCCCGTCAACCATAACATAGTCGGTCGGCGCTTTTTCTTCGGTAAGCCGGCCGACGGTTTCCTCGCCGCGCTTTGAAAATTCAATAATTTGCCCGTTGTCAGCCACGAAAATATTTTCTTTCGCTATGCCGACTTGCTCGGCCAGCTCGGCGTGGGCGCGCAGCATATAGTGGCTGCCTTCTATGGGCAGAAAATACTTGGGCTTTAAAAGACGCATCATTAATTTTAAATCTTCCTGTTTGGCATGTCCGCCGGCATGCACATCCATCATGATATAATGGATAACTTTCGCGCCCTGGCGCACTATCATATCTTTCAAGTTCTGGATGGTTCGCTCGTTGCCCGGAATGATTGATGAGGAAAAAATAACCGTATCACCCGGCTTTAAAGAAATAAGGCGGTGCTCCCTGTTGACCACCCGCATTAAAAAAGCGTTGGCTTCGGCTTGGGCGCCTGTGCCTAAAATAATAATTTTATCATCAGGCGATTGCCTAAGCTCGGCATCGCGGATTAAAATGCGCGGATTAAATTTAAGATAACCGATTTGGTGCGCGATTTCCACATTGCCGTTCATGCTTCTTCCTTGAAGATAAATTTTTCTTCCGTGTTTATGGGCTAAATCAAATATTTTTTGGATGCGGCTTAACTGGGACGCGAAAGTGCCGATAATAATGCGGCCGGTTATTTTTTCAAATAACTTGTCAATCTCATCGCCGATTGACGATTCTGAAATCTGATAGCCCGATTCAGTTGAATCGGTGGAATCGGACATCAAAAAAAGAACCCCTTTGCCGCCGATTTGGGCGATTCTGTTCAAGTCCGCCGGCTTGTCGTTAACCGGCGAATAATCAATTTTAAAATCTCCGGTATGAATAATAACGCCTATCGGAGTATTGACAACAACAGCGAAAGAATCAGGGATAGAATGGTTGACGCGCAAAAATTCAACTTTAAACATCTTGCCAAGCTGTATGCTTGAAGTTTCATTGATTTCGGCGATATTTAATTTAGGGCATTGCCTGAATTCCTCGCAGCGCTTGCGTATCAAGCCGGCGGTTAGTTTTCCCGTAAAAATCGGCGGATTGCCTAGTTGGCCGATTAAATGCGGAATCGCCCCGATGTGGTCGTAATGCCCGTGAGTAATAATCACTCCGCGGATTTTGTCGGCTTTATTTTTTAAATACGAAATATCCGGAATAATATAATCAATGCCGGGCATATCCTCTTCCGGAAACTGCAGTCCCATATCAATAATAATAATATCATCATCGTATTCCATCACGGTCATGTTTCTTCCGACTTCTTCAAGCCCGCCCAAGCACATTATTCTTAATTTATTTTTGGAATCAATGATATGCTCCGGCTTCGCTCGGACGCTTCTGAAAGGCCGGGCAATCGGCTTGACGTTGGTTTTAATTGTTTGTGTTTTTGTTGTTCTCCCGCCTCGGCTTGAGGCGAGAGGTTTATACTTTGTAATCATAAGTTTTTATTGTTTTGTTAATTTTTTATAATTATTGGTTTTGTGGGCTTTGCCCGCCGAAGCTTCGGCGAAGCGAAGGTGGGGATGGAGAGATTTGAACTCTCACGACATTGCTGCCACTAGCTCCTGAAGCTAGCGCGTCTACCAATTCCGCCACATCCCCGAAGTTTTATTATCCATTACCAAATTATCTTCCTGCCCGTACTCACATACCAGTCGGCGATATTAGCGAAACGGTCGCGCGGCATCAAGATGATGTTTACCGCGAACCCCTTGATTTTTTTCGCCTGGACGTAAGTGTAGACAGGGCTGTAGAGGAAAAAAGCCGGCGCGTCTTCCGCGATAATTTCCTGAAATTTTTTATATTTTTCTTTGCGAACTTCTATATCATTGGTTAAGCGCGCGTCTTCCAGCAATTGGTCAACTTCCTTGTTGCTGTAATTAGTGATATTTAAGCCTCTTTCGTTGATTTGAGACGAGTGCCAAAAAACATAAGGGTCGGGATCGGCGCCGACAACTATGCTGTAAAGCAATACCGTAAAATTTCTAGGCTTAATTATATCATTCTGAATTTGGCTGGCGGCGATAATTTCAACGTTGGTTTTAATGTTAAGCTCTTGCCAAAAATTTTTAATAATTTTCGCCACTTCGTTGTTTTCCTTGTTGTCAACCGTGGTTAAATCAACGGTTAAAAATTTATTATCTTTACTTCGCCACTTGCCTTTGCCCATGGCTAATTTGGCTTCCGCTTGTTTCTTTTTATTTTCATCATCCGAATTAGCGTCATCTTTCGCTTTGGCAATATCTTCGTCTGTTATTTCCGCCGCGATCCAGCCCGCCTCATCCAGTAATTTAGCCGCGGCTTCTTTGTCGTATTGATATTTTTTTATTTCAGGGTTATACGCGAAACTGTCCGGCAAGATAGGGCTGTCCGCAAGCCGCGCCTCGTCATTTAAGATTTGGCTGATTATTTTGTTTTTATCAATTGCCATTGAGAGCGCTTGGCGCGTTTTTTTATCTTTCAGAGCCGAATCGGATTGTTCGTTAAAAAATAGCGCGGTTAATTGAGGCAGGTTTAGCTGATAATAATTCAAATGGTCTTGCGCTATTATTTCTTCTTTGATTTGCCTCGGCAAATAACTGATGCCGTCAACAAGGCCTTCATTTAAAGCCGCCGCCGCCTCGGAGAAGCCGGGGAAAAATTTAAAGTTTAAATTTTCTATATGCGGCTCCTTATCGTAATAGCTGTCGTTAACGACTAAATTGTAAGATCTGATATTTCCGGATTTGTCCTTGACCAATGATTTGAATTTATATTGGCCGGAGCCGACAGGCTTTAAGTTTAATTCCGCCAGATTCGCCGCGCCGGGCGGGATTTGCTGCCATAAGTTTTGCGGCAAAATTCCAAAAGTTAATAATTCCAAAAAGGCGGCATACGGTTCGCTCAGAGTGAATTCCATAATTTCTTCATCAATCTTTTTAATCTCAACGCCGCCGAAGCTTGCCCTTAAAGGCGATTTATACTGGCTGTCTTTAATGGCGTTAAAGGTAAAAATTACGTCATCAATCGTCAGGTCGCTGCCATCGTGCCATTTTACATCTTGCCTTATTTTAAAGGTGTAAATTTTATTGTCGCCGCTTATTTTATATTCTTCAGCCAAGTCATTTACCAATTCGCCATTGCCGTCATGCTTGAATAATGACGAAAAGACCAGGCCGGCAATATCATTATCAACATCGCTTACGTTCGCGTATAGCGGATTTATATATTTCGGCGCCCCTACCAGCCCTTCAGTATATTCTCCTCCGCTGATCGGCACGGTTTGCAGATGGGCTTGCAGAAATCTCGCGCTTAAAAGAAACAGATTAACAATAATCACGGCAAAGCAAATGCCGATAATCCAAATTTCTTGCCGGTTTAAGAATTTTTTAATGTATTTAAGCTGCTTGAAATTCGGCACTCTTGCCTTAGATAATGAAAAAACCAGCTTTTTGTCAAAGTTTACTTGCCCGCTTCGCCAGAGCTTCAGCGAGGCGAGCCCGCGCCCGCTTAAATATTTAGCGGACAAACTAAAATTAGATAAAGTTTTTCTTGCTTTATTTAAAAAATAAATAATTTTGGAATTATTAGATGAGTCCATTTAATCTTATCCTTTATAGATAATACTGGCGAAAGAAATAAGAAAAAATAATATGGCGAGAACAATAGTCGCGATAAACAAAGTTTTTTCAATGCCGCGCTTTGTTTGGTAGACATTGCCGGAGCCGCCGAATATGCCCGAAAGGCCCGCGCCTCTATTTTGCAATAAGATCGCCGCTATCAGCAATACCGCTATAGTCAATTGAACAATTTGTATTATTTTCATAGTGGATAGTGAGAGAAGAGGATGAAATATAATATATCATGAATTTTTTATTTAGTCAAATCATTTTTTTCGCACCGCTCTATTATCTTCGCCAGTATTTTTTTATTGTTCGCCGCTAAATCAGCTAAAATTTTTCGGTCCAACTCTATATTATTCTTTTTTAAAACATTGATAAATTTTGAGTACGGCAAGCCATGCTCTCTGACAAAAGCGTTAATTTGAATTTGCCAAAGCCCGCGATTAGTTCTTTTTTTCTTTTTGCGGCCGACATAAGCATGCGCTCCCGCTTTGGTGGCGGCGGTTTTAGCCAAACGTATTAATTTTTTTCTGCCCCATTTAAAACCTTTGACTTTTTTGAGCAATTTTCTTCGTTTTTTAACATGGGTTGTTCCTCGTTTAACTCTAGACATATTTATTTAGGATTATTAAGATATTTAGGATTATTATGATTATTAGGATTGTATTTGAAGCATTTTTTAAAATTTTAATTGTATGGCATTAATTGTTTAATGGTTTTGACGCTGCCTTTATCGGCATTAACATCGCGGCGTTTGCGCCGCGTAATTACCCCGGATTCTCGGGCGTTAAAGTGGCCCTGCCCCGCTTTTCTACGCTTTACTTTCTTGGTTTTTGTTATGGTAAAACGTTTACTGGTAGCTTTATGCGTTTTAATTTTTGGCATATTAATTTCAACTTATTATTATCAGCGACCCATCCGCGTAGTAATCCGCGTACAATCCGCGGACAACCGTTTTAACGCGGAATTAACGCAGATTACTACGCAGATATTGCGCGGAATTGAAATTCCTTAAATTAATAAAAAAACAGGCGAAAACCTGATCCCTTGGTTTGTTACTGACCTTTGTTAATTAATATTATACTAAACTTTCCCCCCATTTTTGTCAAGTCTTGCTCAACATCAATATTTAAACCCTCAACTTGCCTTAAGGCGTCCGTAAAGCTATTAATAATTTCAACGGCTTTGCCCGGATGCTGGCGCTCGCGGCCTTTAAGCAATAATTCCAGCTTTAGTTTATTGCCTTTCGCCAAAAATTTCTTGGCCTGTTCAACTCTAAAATCAAAATCGTGCTTGCTGATGCGGACAGACAGCCTTATGCCTTTGGTTTCGGTTTTTTTCTGCTTTGTTTTTTGCTTTTGGACTTGCTTGTCTTTTTCATATTTGAATTGGCCGTAATCCATAATTTTAACGACTGAAGGATAAGCTTTCGGGTTAACTTCCACCAAATCAAAGCCGGCTTCTCTCGCCATGTCTAACGCTTTCTGGGTGTCAACTACGCCGACATTTTCGCCGTTTTCGTCAATTAAAAAAACTTTCGGAATTTTGATTTGTTCGTTAATCCGAAATCTTTTTTCCGGTTTAGGTTGTGCTCTTCTCCAAATTCTGCGCATATTGCATGTTATATGAATTATGAGCGGGCGAGCGGAATCGAACCGCCGTCTCTACCTTGGCAAGGTAATATAATAACCATTATACGACGCCCGCGAATGTGGTCCAGGTGGGAGTCGAACCCACATGCCTTTTGGGCACAACATTTTAAGTGTTGCGTGTATACCAGTTCCACCACTGGACCTTGCTTACTTTTTACGATTTCTGCCTCTATGAGTTGGTTTTAAACTATGGCAATTAGGGCAGAGGATGCGTAAATTTTCTAATCTATTATCCCTACTATCGCCATTAATATGATCAAGTTCCAATGGGATTCGGCCGTCAATTGATTTTTCGGCCCAGCCGCATTCTTCGCATTTTGGAAATTTTAATCCGGCTGCAAAGAGCCGTTTTTTTAATTTGTAGCTTTGGAAATCACTGTTTTGAATTAAAATTTTATCTAACGCAATTCTGGGTTTGCCGATACCTCTTAATCCTTTATTCCACGCCTTACCTTTAAAATGATTTGTGTTTACTTTATATAATCTTAAATATTTTTTAATTTGAGTATAATTTCCGCCAGCTAACTTTAAATTAAGCTTGCCAAGAACCTGCCTAATGCTTGTGGATTTTTTAGCCGCTTTTTTTAATTCTTGTTTCGTCCAAGTTTTTGTTCTCATACCAACATTATAGCATAATGGTAAATGTTGCGCAATATACCTTTCTTCGCGTCTGCCTATTTCACTGCATTGAGGCGATAAGAAGATTGATAAACAAAAAGAAGCGGTTTTATGCTTCAAAATTATTATAGCAGACAATCAAATTTTTTTCAAGATAAGTATAACTCATAAATAATTAATATATTTCCGGTCAATAAAATTTATAAAGCGGCTCTTGCTCAAAGGCCTGTTGTAATTATCAAAGTTGCTGTAAGAAATAAAAATTTTTTTTCTGGCGCGAGTCATGGCGACATAAAAAATTCTTTTTTCTTCTTCCATGCCGTCCTTGTCTGTCATAAATTTAGACTCGTTAATTCCTATTAAAAAAACATAATCAAATTCAAGCCCCTTTGCCTGATGCACGGTAATAACGGGAATTTTTCCTTTTTCCAGCCCTAAAAAATTAATATCCTTGACTAAAGATCCGTAATTAATCAACTCCCGAAGCATAACTTCCGGCTGTTTGCTCAAATCATCCTTTTCTTTAAATAAATTGCGCAAAGTTTCCATTGATTTTAAACGGCTTCGGCTTTCCTTATCTTTGCCGTAATATTCTTTTAATCCGGAACTTTCCCAGACATAATCCAAAAAATCAGCCGGCCTTTTTTCCTTGGCGATTTTTTCCCATGAGTTTATCAGGTTGCTTAATTGAATAAACTTTTTTCCGTGCTCTTTGAAAAGAGCGCTTCTTTGCCGGCGCCCTGTTTTAAGCTTGCTGACCAATATTTCCAAAAGGCCGACTGTTGCCGAAACATCGTCTTTGGCGTCATGGGTGGCGCCTTCCAGCCCCAATAATTTGGCGATAGATGTTAATTTGTAGCTTTCCGACTCAATAAAACGCCGAGAGATATCCAATGTGTCGTAATATTCTTTAAATTCAAAAGTTATTTTATTTCTCTTCGCGTTTTCCGTTATCATTGACAAATCAAAATTAATATTATGCCCGGCAACCGCGCCGCCTTTTATGAATTCTTTCAGCTCTTGCAATACCGCTTTTGCTTCCCTGCCGTTTTCTCGCAAAAATTCATCATCAATTCCATGGATCTCGCGCGAATATCCGACCGGAATGCTGTTTTTCAAATAAAAATGAAAGTCTTCGCCTTTGCGGCCGTTAACAACTTCAACCGCGTAAATTTGGATTATATCGTCTTTTAACGCGTTAGTGCCTGTTGTTTCAGTGTCTAAAACAATAATTCTTCCGCTATGCCATTTTTCTATCAAGCCGCTGAAAGGCTCGGGAAAACTGAAATTTTTAAAATTAAGAAAATCAGAAACTTTTAAGCCGACAGGCGCGCCTTTCTCTCTTATATTTTTTAAAGTGGAAATGCCGATATTGCGGGCGGGGCGCATAACAAGGCGGCAGGCGCTTTCAAGGTCAAACTTATTAAAAATTATTTTTAAATAACCGTAAATGTCTTTTACTTCCTGCCTCCTGAAAAAATCATATTTATCAACCGTAATATGGGCGATATTTTTTTCAGCAAAAATATCGGCAACCTGATTGATTAAATAATTGGAGCGCGCCAAAACAGCGATACTGGCGCCTTTTTCATTATTTTTTATATCTTTAATATTATCAATCACCCAGCCTATCTCTTCGCTTAAATTATAGCCGGCAAACAGATCAACGGATTTTTCCTCTTTTTCGTTGTTTAAGCTTTTAATCTCTTTTGTCGCCGGCTTTTCAAAATTAGCCAAAAAAGATTTTATCGCCCCCAGAATATTTTTATTAAAACGGTAGTTTATTTCCAAGTTCAATTCTGCAACCGGCGCGAAATGCTTTTTAAAAAGCTTGGCGATAAAAAAGGGCATGGATCCGCGCCAGCTGTATATTGTCTGGTCCAAGTCTCCTATCAAGGCGATATTTTTATGGGTTTTCGCCAATTCTTTCAAAACCAAATACTCGGATAAATGCGTATCCTGAAATTCGTCAAGCTGGATAAATTTATACCTTTCGGCCCATTTGTTTTTTGTTTTTTTGTCCAAATATAAAGCCTCAATGGTTAAAAGCACCAGTTCGTTAAAATCAAGCGCGTTTTGATCATTTAACGCCTTGATATATTTTCCGCCGATTTCTTTCAATGTTTTATCAAGCGGAAAGTCATTAACCGCGCAGCCGATTTCTTGCTCTAATTTATTTAATCTGTAAAAATAAATTTTTTCAATTAAATCCATAACTTGCCTTTTATTGTTTTGGCCGTTCATTGATATTCCGGGGTATTCATCTAAAATATTTTTCATAGTTTCAAACTGTTCAGATTCATCAAACACGACAAAATCAGGGCTTATGCCGATGCTTTTCGCTTCCGCCCTGACGAAAAAAGCGCAAAAGCCATGAAATGTTTTAATCGTGACGCTGTCATAAATTTCTTTTTTGCCGATTCGCCTTTTTATTCTTTCCGTCATTTCTTCAACCGCCCGGTTGGTAAAAGTAAGGCACAAAATTTCTTCCGGCTTAATGCCGCTGTCCAGCGCCTGAATAACCCTTTCGGCCAAAACCATAGTTTTGCCGGTTCCTACGGGAGCCGACACCAAATACGCGCCGTAAATATTTTTTATTATTTTTTGTTGAAGTTCGTTAAATTCCATAATTATTATTTTTATCCGTTATGCTTACAAATTTACATCTTTTTATCCAAAAAATCAAATAAAAATTTTTGCGCCGAAATGCTATTGACTTTTTGCCTGTTTTGCGTTATTAATATAATAGGGGAAACACAAAGCATATTTATTATTAATGAATATCCGCTTTCGCAGAGAGCGGTTTTAATTTTTTATGGAAATTAGAAATATAGCGATTATCGCCCATGTTGACCACGGTAAAACCACCCTAACCGACGCGCTGATGCAGCAAACCGGAATGGCGGAAGCCGGAGTAAGCATGGACAGCAACGCGCTGGAACAAGAACGAGGCATTACAATTTATTCAAAAAATACCTCTGTATATTATAAAGACACAAAAATTAATATTGTGGATACGCCGGGCCATGCTGATTTCAGCTCGGAAGTTGAACGTGTTCTGCGCTCCATTGATTCAGTGCTTTTAATCGTTGACGCCCAAGAAGGGCCGATGCCGCAAACAAAATTTGTTTTAAAAAAATCGCTTGAATTGGGTTTAAAGCCCATTGTGGTTATCAATAAAATAGACAAGCCGGCGGCAAGGCCGGACGAAGTGCAGGAAATGATTTTTGAATTATTTCTTGATCTTGGCGCGAACGATGAACAGCTTGACTTCACCACGGTTTACGCCATAGCGCGCGAGGGTATAGCTAAAAATAAAATCGGAGACAGTTCAAAAGACTTGACTCCTCTGCTTGATGTTATATTAAAAGAAGTTCCCTCCTCTTCCAGTAAAGAAGCAAGCGATAAGCCCTTGCTCGTGCAGCCGTTTAATCTCGGATATGATAATTTTCTCGGGCGCTTGGCAATCGGCAGAATTTACGAGGGCAAGATTAAAGACGGGTCAAAGGTTGTTATAAAAAACATGAACAATGAAACAAGGGAAGGGAAAATAGCGAAATTATTCACTTTTGAAGGATTAACCAGAAAAGAAATCAAAGAAGCGAGCGCCGGAGATATTGTGATGATTGCCGGCCTGCCTGATATTTATATCGGAGAAACTATTTGTGAAAATAACGGCCAAGAAGCTTTGCCGGCCATTAACATTGACGAGCCGACAATCTCATTGAATTTTTTTGTCAACAATTCCCCTTTTGCCGGACGAGAAGGTAAATTCGTAACTAACAGGCAAATAAAAGAAAGATTGGAAAAAGAATTGGAAATCAATGTCGGCTTGAAAATTGATTTTTCGCCGACTGATTATTATAAAGTTTGCGGCAGAGGCGAAATGCACATCGCGATTCTGCTTGAAAATATGCGCCGCGAAGGCTATGAACTGCAAATTTCCCAGCCCAATGTAATTATCAAAGAAGAAAATGGGGTAAAACTTGAACCGTTTGAAGAAGCGACGATTACCGCGCCTGAAGCAATGGCCGGCACGGTAATTAAAAAACTTTCAAGCCGCCGCGGCAATATAATTGAGATGAAGCCCGAGCGCGGCAATGTTAAAATTGTTTTTGAAATCCCGACTCGCGGCTTGCTCGGATATAAAAATGAGTTTGTGGTTGATACGCGCGGAGAGGGGATATTATGCGCCAGAGTCATCGGTTTCAGGCCTTATGTCGGGGATATTGAAAAACATCAAGTCGGCTCAATGGTTTCCATGGCAACCGGCAAAGCTCTTGGGTTTTCTCTTTTTAATCTTCAAAACAGAGGCGTTTTATATATCGGAGCCAATACGGAAATCTACGAAGGAATGGTTATCGGCAATGTGTCAAAAGGCAATGACTTGACCGTGAATCCGATAAAAGGAAAACAGTTATCAAATATGCGGGCTTCGGGATCCGACGAGGCCATCCGCCTTACTCCGCCCATGGAATTAACTCTTGAAAAAGGAATGAGTGTTATGAACGAGGACGAATATTTGGAAGTTACTCCAAAAAATATACGATTAAGAAAAAAGTTTTTAACGGATATCGCGAGGGTAAGGGCTGGCAGGGCTAAATAAAAAAACACCACCAAATTTAAAAAGACCGCCTGATTAGGCGGTCTTTTTGAAATGTGGAGATGGCGGGAGTTGAACCCGCGTCTAATAAATTTTTAAAAGCGTTTTTACGGAAATAGATCAGTTTGTTTATTCATCACCGCCGTGGAAACTGAACAAAATCGGCAATGATTAGTTCTTTTTAATTTTGGATAACAGGCAAGAACATCCTATTAACCTATCCTGAAAATATGACACCCGCTTGCGGTTATCAGGAGTCGCCGGGCGGATGGCCATGGCTTTTGTTAAGCTACGGCAGGCACTAAAGCCGGAACGCGAAACGCGTACTTGACTTTAGCTAATAAGTTGTTTGCACTTATTTTAATTTCAGCGTGATTTTCGTGACTGCTGAAAACTCACGTCCCGAGCGCTTTTAAAAAATTTTATTATCGATGCCTTGCATCCCCAAATTTTTAAATTTAGGATTTTTGTCTTTGTTTTGTCAAAGTTCTCATCTCCCTCTCAACATCTCTCTTCTTTATAGCTTCTCTCTTGTCCACTTTCTTTTTCCCTTTGCCGATGCCGAATTCCAGCTTGATTAAGCTATGCTTAGTATATATTTTCAAAGGCACTAATGTCAAGCCCTGCTCCTGCCTCTTGCCGACCAAATATTTGATTTCATTTTTTTTAAGCAGCAATTTGCGCGGCCTGTAAGGATCATAACTTTTTATCACGCCGGCAAATTTGTATAAAGGTATATGAGCGTTGGTTAAATATAATTCTGGCAGTTCGCGCCCGGTTCTTTTTGAAGTTACGAAACCGCCCTTTAAATTAATATGGCCGGTTTTAACGGATTTAACTTCATGGCCGAGCAAAACTATCCCGGCTTCAAATTTTTCCTTAATTTCATAGTCAAAATTGGCTCGTTTGTTTGTCGCTAATATCGGCATATTATTATTTCTCCATATTCCATTCCTTCAATTTATCAATTACTTTGCGGCCGCCTATTAAATTTCGCAGATATTCCCTGTGCGCCGGCGATTTCACTTTTTCCTCAATCCCTTTGCTGTCTTTGTAATGGTTTAATATGTGTTCTATTTCCTTGTCAATTTCTCCGTCCTCGGCGCTTATTTTTTCAGCCAGCGCGATCTCCCGCATCAGCAGAGAAGTTTTTACCCGCTTTACCGCGTCCGGCAACAAATCAAGCGCGAGCAGGTCGCGCGTTTTATTAAGATGGCTTAAATAATCTTCAAACTTGCCGCCTTGGCCGGCAACGCCTGCTTCAAGTTCGGCAATCATATTTTCAGCTTCATTGCGGATTAAAATTTCCGGCATATCGCCGAATTTTGTTTTTTCAATAATCTTGTCCAGCATGGCGATTTCCGCTTTCTGCCCGGCTTTGCGCTGTTTTTCAGCGGCCAGCCCCTTTTTAATGTTTTCCTTAAAGCCGTCAACGCTGTTTAAGCCGAAGCTTTTAGCGAATTCTTTGTTAATTTCAGGCAGTTGGCGCTCATAAACTTCTTTAATTTTAACTCTGAATTCAACCAATTTGCCGGCTAAATTTCGCTGATGGTGGTCCTCGGGGTAGGGCAGGCTGAATTCGCGGATTTCGCCTTTGCGCCCGCCGATTAATTTTTTGCCAAAGCCCGGGACAATGTATCCTTTCCCGATTATCACCCCCGCGCCTTTGCCTTGTCCGCCTTCAACCGGCACTTTGTCCAAAAACATTTCTATGTCAACAACCGCCTTGTCGTTGTTTTTTATTTCCCGGTCGGCGATTATTTCTTTAACCTGCGTTTCGCGCAGGTCATTAATCATTTTTTCAACTTCTTCGTCCGCAACCTCTGTTTTTTCCAGCTTGACCTTGGCGTTTTTATAATCTCCGAGTTTTATCTCGGGCAATATGGCCAAAACCGCCTTATATTCCATCGGATTGTCCGGAGCCAGCTTGGTGATGTTAATCTGCGGCTGGCCTACCGGCTGGCCGGTTATATTGTCTTTAATCGCGGTTTCAAGAGTTTTATTAATGGCGATACGCGCCGCTTCTTCCAAAATCGCCATTTCGCCGATTTTTCGCTTTAAAATCTCGTAAGGAGCTTTGCCCGGCCTAAAGCCCTCAATTTTAATCTCGCGGGAAACTTTTTCCGCCCCTTGTTTGATATACGGCTTGAATTCATCAAACGGCAATTCAACGGTTAATTCAATTTCCGATTTGCCCAAATCTTTTTTTTGTATGTTCATAAATAATATGTAAGTTATTTGTTAAATTAGATAGGGGAGAAATTCCATTAAATTTCTCCCCCCGGGTTCTTGTCCTATCCATAAATTTTTTTACGGCAATCTTCGCAAAGTTGCCCCGCCCCCTCTATATAACCCTCTCTAAAATCCACACGGGTATCTTTGGGATATTCAGTTTCCCCTCCGCACTTTACGCATTTATCATGTTCAATTTTACTTTTTTCTATTTTTTCAGCCATTCTTTTTACTCCTTTCCCGCTGGTATGATATACTTGCCATTAGTTACATTGAAAGTCTTTTTATATTCTTGCATCTCTTGTATTATGTGCAAAACAATTGCCTGGTTTCTTAAGCTCGCAAAAAAATCATTGTATTCCTTTTTGTTGCATTCTTTGTATTTGGATTTTTCAAGTTCCTTTCTTGTGATTTGATCCATGCCATCGCCCCCCTTGCGCTTATTTGCGTTTTTCTTCCGTTGTTTCAATTTGATGAAATAAAATTTCCACCTTTTTGTTTTTTGGCTTGCGCAGCGCGACAACGCAAGTTTCTCTGTCAAAATTGATAGACACAATTTCGCCCTGCCCCTTCTCGCAGAAAATTTTCTGTCCCATTTCCGGAATAATCATTTTAATCCCTCCTTTGTAAATTTATTTGTCAAAAATCGCGGAAAATTTCGGCGCGACTTGTTTTTTGCGCGAAATCATTCCGTTTATATAAACTTTGCCGTTTTTTAATTCGACTCCCAGCGCCTCTTCCACTTTTAGCCGGTCAACGGTTGAAACTAAAAATTCTGAACCTTCTTTAATAATATCGGTAATAAATAAAATGACGCTGTGATAATTTTCGGCTTCTCTTAATTTGTTTAATTCGTTGATAATTTCGTTTTCGCGAACGGCAAATTCATTTAAATCAACGGTTTCAACCTGGCCGATGCCGAATTTTCCGGCTTTGAAATTAAAGTCTTTGAAATCGCTTTTAATTATTTCAGCGCCGGACAGCTCGCTTACGGTTGAGCGGATTTTAAATAATTCCATGCCGAATTCTTGCCAATTTGTTATGCCCGCTATTCCAGCCAGTTTTGTAATTATTTCCTTGTCTTTTTCCGCGCAGGTGGGGGATTTGGTTATAACAGTATCAACTAAAACGGCGGAAAGCATAAGGCCGGCTAAATTTTTATCAAGTTCAATGTTTCGCGCGAAAAATTCATCGGCTATTATCGTGCAGCTCGCTCCCCACGGCAAGATTTTAACGGCAACCGGCTCGCCGTATTTAAAATTAACTTTATGATGATCTAAAACTTCAATTATTTTTGCCTCGGCTATGCCGTCAACAGCTTGAGAGAATTCGTTATGATCCACTAAAATAATATTTTTTTCTTTAGCATTGTTTAAAATTTCCGGCTTTTCAAAACCGAATTTTTTTAAAGCGAACTCGGTTTCCTTGTTGATTGCGCCGGCAAGCGCGGGCGCGTAATTGTCCGCGCTCTCCATTTTATTTTTTAAATCAGCGTAAGCTATGGCCGCGGCAACGCTGTCCAAGTCCGGAGATTTGTGGCCGATGATATATATTATATTTGGCATAGTTTTTAATAATTAATTATATGTTTTTTGGCTAATTAATTCAAAAATCAAAATTAATTTTAATTTCAAAATCCAAATTACAAATGCCAAATCAAATCCAAAATCCAAATGTCAAAAATAAACCGGATTAAATTTGAGCTTTGAGCTTTGACATTGATTTGTCATTTGATATTTGTAATTTGGCATTTATAATACTTGCTATTTAAATTTTATTACTTTTTTTCTCCTTCATTTTTTCCTTGTTCTTTTTAGTTTTCTTTTCCTCTTTCTTCGGCTCATCTTCCGCCTGCGGCTTTTCCTCTTTTTTTTCTTCCTCTGTTTTTTTATCATCGGCGTTTTCAGGAGCAGTTTTAATTTCATTGGCCTTTTCTCCAATTATATCAATTCTCCAGCCGGTTAAGCGCGCCGCCAGGCGGACATTCTGCCCGTCTCTGCCGATAGCCAGAGACAACTGGTCTTCGGCAACATTGACCAAGGCCTTTTTATTTTTTTCGTCAATATTAACCGAAAGTGTTTTGGCGGGCGACAAGGCGTTGGCGACGAATTTGGCGAGGTTTTCATTATATTCAATAATATCAATTTTTTCGCCGCCTAATTCGCTGATTATTGTTTGAATTCTGGCGCCGCGCTGGCCTACGCACGAGCCGATCGGATCAACATTTTCGCCAGTGGCGGATACGGCGACTTTAGAGCGGCTGCCGGCTTCGCGCGCGACCGATTTTATTTCCACCAATCCGTTTGATATTTCGGGGATTTCCAAATAAAACACTTTTTTCAATATTTCGTCGGAAGTGCGGGATAAAATTATTTCCGGGCCGCGGGAAGTGATGTTGACTTCTTTGATAAAAACCTTGATTCTTTGGCCCGGATTGTATTGCTCTCCCCGGATTTGCTCATCGCCGGGCAGAATCCCGGCGGTCTTGCCCAGGTCCACTAAAACAATCCTGCCTTCATGGCGCTGGATCACGCCGGCTACGACTTCATGCTCTTTTTCCTTGAATTCATTGAATATCATTTCGCGCTCGGCTTCGCGCAGTTTTTGGATAATCACCTGTTTGGCGGTTTGCGCCGCCATGCGGCCGTAAGCGTCCGGCACAGGCAATTTCGTCTTGATTTCATCGCCTATTTTTGCCGTCTTTTTAACTAATTTAGCGTCTGTCAGCTGAATTTCGGTTTTGGGATTAAATCTTCTTTTTTCTTCTTCCTCGGGCGCTTCCCGGTCAGCTTCAGCCGCCACAATCTCCGCTTTTTTCTCTTCATCACTTTCAACTTTTAACTTTTCACTTTCAACTTCTTCCGGCATATCCTCAACCACGGTTTTCATATCAAAAACTTTGGATTTGCCGTCTTCCGGGTCAAATTCAACTTTAATATTTTGGTTTCTTTCGCCGAAGTCTTTGCGGTAAGCCGCGGCTAAAGCCGATTCAATAGTGACGATGACAGCCGCGTAGCTCAGGCCTTTTTCATCGCAGATTTGTTTTATCGCGTTGGATATTTCCGACATATGTAGAATTTATTAGTTAATTATTTAGTAAGAAAAAAGGCTAATTGTTATAAACAACCAGCCTTAATAATATGTTAACATAGTTAATATTTCGTGTCAACTAAATTCCTAAACTCCATTTCCAAAAAGGCTTAACAATAATTTTTCTGTTATTTTGTTTTATTTCGCCTTCTTCCTTTTCAGTAATTATCAATCCTTGCTTCAAATTAAAACTATCCATTCCGTCCGCTAATCCTTTAATTTCTCTTTCCCTTGTTAATTTATCGTTTAAATCATAGCAAACATTAATAGCTTGGCATATTTTATTTCCCTGTTTAACTAAAAAATCAACTTCTTTGCCTTTTTCAAAATAATAAATTTCCGTTCCTTCTTTTTTAAGCTCTAAAAAAACCGCGTTTTCCAGATATTTTCCGTAATCATTGGAAAATTTAAAAGATACCGCGTCTCTTATGCCATTATCAGCTATATATACTTTTTTATTATTTTTAATTTGCTCGGCTAAAGAATAGCTGAATTTAGCCGTTAAATAAAATAAATAAGACTCTGTTAAATAGCCGCTGAATCTTTCAATGCTATCTAAAGAAATATCAATATCAAGCATTTTTTTTATTTTATTATATGATATTAAGCTTGAAAAATTATTAGCGTAGAATAACGCCAAAGTTTTCAACTGGGCAATATTTTTTAATTTATGCCTCTCTCCTATGTCCTTAACAACAATATCATTAAAATATTGGGTTAATAACTCCTTTTTTAAGCTTTCATCGCTAATAACGGCTATTTTAGGAAATCCTCCCTGCCTGATAAATTGCTTTGACAATTTAATTAAATCCTTTCTTTTTTTAATGGCTTCTAATTTATTGTTGGCTGTTACATTATTAAATTCGGCATATTCTTTAAAACAAAGCGGGTATACCGGCAGTTCCAAGTGTCTTCCGGTAAGAAGGCTGGAAAATTCCGAACTCATTAAATCAGCTGACGACCCTGTAACAAAAATCTTTATATTTGATTTTTTGTCATAATGCGCCCTAACCCAATGCTCCCAGCCTTTAATTTTTTGAACCTCGTCTAAAAATAAATAAGTCTTTTTATTGGAATGGTTTACAATTTCATAATACGCTTCCAATATTTTATCCAAAAAATCCAAATTCAAAAAATTGAAAAATTTAGGATCTTCAAAATTAACATATAAAGTTTGTTCCGAGCCGATTCTTTTATGATTGATGAGATAATCTATCAACTGCAGCATTATTGTGGACTTGCCGCACCTTCTTATGCCGCCCATAGCTACAATTTCATCGGTTTTTAAATATTCTATCAATTTATTCAGGTATTTTGGCCGAATTATTCCTATATCTCGCTTTTTATCCCAAAAATTCCATTCATTAAGAATTTCTATTATTTTTTCATTAGTTATCATATTTATCGGTTATTATTTAAAGTTTTTAAACTATGTATCGGTTATTATAATATATTCTATATTTTTGTCAACCCCGTTAGATAAAAAACTAACTAACGGGGTCAAGGATTTAAAATTTAATTTTCACTCTAACAAAGTAAATATTATAGTGTACTGGTTCCGCTCGCGAACATCGCATAACGCTGATGGGCTGCTCCTTCGTCGTATCCCGTCCGCTTTTATAATCGCCGGCTCCATAGTGGCGACGCAAGGAGCCCTATGGAGCCATAATGCAAACTGTTAATAAAATGGTTTGCAGTTTGGCTCCACAGCCCTATCGGGACTATGGAGCCGCCGCAATAAATTCAGCGCGATTTTCTCTATTTACAGCAAATATTAAGATTTAATTCACCAATCCAGTTGCCGTATTGTCCGCAAGCGCCATGACATTGAATATTGCTATTACCAAAAGTTACCGGCACGATATAGCTACTGTTAGCGGCGTAAAGAGAGATCGCTCTCATATATCCACTTTTTTGCGTAAATCCGGTTGGACAAGAACCGCCACCCATAAAAATGCAATAACTGCCAGGCGGCCAGCTGTCAATTTTGTTGTTCAACTCCACCAGCTTGGCCACCATATCATTCCACAAAGCTGTTGTAAGGGTTTGTCCGCTTGACACCGTGCTGTTCCAGGCCGCGTAAGCGATGGGAATGGCGACAGCAACGGATATTCCCAGAATTAAATAAAACATTCTGGAGGCGATAAATTTACTTAATTTTTTAATTTGTTCTTTCATATTTTTTTATTTAAATAAATTATTGAAAAATACAATTATCATATTCGGAATCGTCAAACACGCAGAAATTAGCTTCCTACGGCCGGATCAGCGCCAATTTCTTCTTCCTCAAAATCATACAAGCCGTCCGCGTCTTGATCCATGCCCATAGTTTCATATCCTACCCATGGCCCAACATACTCTTCCGGCTTGTTTGCGTCTAAATTTTCATCAGCCAAAGAGCTTGTTGAAGCATCTATGCTTTGTTTATTTTTATCAGACAAATCAATAATATTATTAGATATATTCTGTTTTATTTGTTTTAAACTTTTTGCTTGATTATAATATTTAAGAATTAGCGCTAAAAAAATAATAACCAAAATAATTAAAATCCCGGCAAGCAAATATTTTTTATTGTTATTATTTTCATTAAACATATTAAGGGATATTAACGCATTCTAATAATTGAAAATCATCAATATAAATATTACTGCCCAAGGGCCCGGTGCTGTTATAACCAAAGCTTATGCCATATAGATGCGTGATATTGCCCAAATCATCAAGCAATTTAGTTAAATCAGCGGTATAAACAAAACTGCTTGAATACAGCGTCCAGTTAGGATAATTGCCATCTGCTACGGCAGAAAAACCAACAGCAGAATAACATTCTGTTTGATTTGCTATAGATTTGGCATGCAAACAGCAACTTGTCGGGTCATTAGCGCAAGTAGCCCCGAAGGCATAGGCCGCGCAATTCAGCCAAGTCCAGCTTAAGGGGAAACATTGAGATTGCCATCCTGGGTTATAACTAAGACTTGCTCTTATAGCGCCATTAAAGTCAGGGTTGCCTTTATAATAATAACGAACTAAGTATGTCTTGCCAACTTGAAAAGGCAAAGGAGACGCGTTATAAGTTAAATACCCCCACATCACATTATTTGAATTTTGCCAGCAAAACGTTTCTCCTTGATTATAAATTGAAGGAGCAGTAGCATGACACAGATCTGATTTTGGAAAACTACACTGGTTTGTAGCGGCAAGCCAAGTGCAACCAAAAGGATTGCTTGCGCAAAGGGCTTGTGTACATGTTCCAGGCCATGGCAAATTCGCGTCTTGTTTTATTAAAATACTTTGAATTCCGGACTTGGCTTCAGCTTGGGTAATGCCAACATACGCGCGCGATTGCGCGCCGCCAGACCAGTTAGCTGGAAACCCGCCAACCGGACCTAATTCAAAATCAGTATTAGTTAATACATTACTGGTATTGGCATGATTGTCAATTAGGCCGTCGCAATCATTGTCAATACCATCGTACTGCGTGCAATCATCCGGCTGGCTAGGATTAATATTTACCCCGTCGTCTAAAGTGCCTAAAATACCATCTGCTCCTTCCTGGCCGTCATAACAATCATCTCCTCCATAAATAATATCAATAAAACCATCTTTATCCTCATCAAAACTAAGAACCGTTATTTTAAAATCATCGCTGTAGCTTGCTCCGCAGGCGTTAATGGCGGTTACTGTAATGGTATAGGTTCCCGGGTCAACCGCGCTGTCGGTCGGCGTGCCTTGGATAATGCCGTTGCTGTCTATGGTTAAGAAAAAAGAAGGGGTTAAGCTAACGGTTCCGGCAGGGATAGGGCTGGCTGTCGTGGACAGTTTGTAAGTTACAGTATTAGAAGTGCTGACGCTAACTGAGCCGTTGTACTGGGTGGGATAGGCGATGGGTGGACTAAAGCCATTGGCAAATACCCAAATCGTATCGTCATTTGGCGCCGTTACCGTAAACACCTCATTGGCAACACTAAGAGCGTAGGTCTGGCCGGCTTGGGCTGAATACGGAGCGATTGTCTGGCCGTAATATTGGTCTCTGGCTTCAATAGTTATGTTGTAATTGCCTTGAGCTTGGACTTGGCCGCTGATTAAACCGGTTGCTTGATTGATTATTAGATTGGCAGGAAGAGAATTGGTTGAATCAAAATATTCCACTATGTGGCTGTCCGGGTCAATGGCGTTGACATCGTATGAATAATCCACGCAGGCCGTGGCGTTGGTTACCGGGGTTGAGGTAATATTCGGTTTTTGGT
>JAUYAT010000010.1 GCA_030693295.1 bacterium | reverse complement strand
ATCTTTGTATTTAATTGTGATATTTTTTTCTTTTTCATATTGGATATTATCTTTTTCAAATTCATAGATAACTGCATTTTGGTAAACTTTTTCAGGCAATCCAGGACCCAATTTATTATAAACTTCAAAAAATACCCCCCTTAATTTATAAGTTAAATCTTGATATAAATACATAAAACACGGATTTCACGAATTTGATTTAAAATTTCGCTGATTATTTATCAGTGTTATCAGTATTCTATCAGTGAAATCTAAATATCCCAAATTACCCAAATAACTCAAATCGTCAAATAATCAAGAAAAAATGGGAAACTCCTTAGGGGCGGAATACGGCGCGAAACCTGTAGCCAACACCGACACCGTCACCATAGAAGTAGGAGCAAGCGTAGGGGCCGGCTATTCGCGCAGTACTGTTGCCGTGCTGCTCGGAAAGCCACTCATAAACAAGATCATTTGCTTCATTTAAAAACTCGCCGGTTCTTCCAGCTTGAATCCCATAAGATCCGATGTATTTTTTATTAGTTCCATCTCCGCAAAATCCGAAAAAATCTTTACTGGCTGGCAATCTCGTTCCTTTCCAATTGCTTAAAACTTCAGGGGTTACGGGACCATTATAACCAATGAAAGCATCTGCGGTGGAATCGTTTGGCTTAATGTAAATTACCCCATATTGGGAAGTGTTGTCCGGACTGACGGCTGGCGACCAAGCCGCGACCGTTAAAACCGTGGCTGTGTTTGATGAAATAGTTCCTACTGAACCGGCCGCGGTGCCGGCGAAAATCTTCACTTTCTGGGTATTCCATCCGTTAACCGGCCAAGTGGCGGCGCTGTCGGTTAAAGTAGTGGCGCCGCCGGCCGTAGCCGTGCCCGAAGAAACAATTCTGCTGTCCGAAGAGCTTTCATTAACCACAGGCAATAAGTCCCTTTTCCCATCCAGACAATCAGTGGTTGCCAAGGCAATGCTGCCGGCGCCTACTTGAGCGGAAGTCGGATAACTGCCCCAAGCCACGGTTCCGGTCGCAAAAGTGCCGGCGCAAGTCCAATCGCCAATGAAAGTATTATCATAAAGCTCATTAACATTAACTTGCTCGGCGCCGTTCCAAGAAAGCGCGGCGGCATAAGCGTCGTTGGAAAAATTGGCGGTGTTGACGCAGCCGACGCCGGTACACATCAGAACGCATATTCCGTCTTCGGGGTCGGTTGTATCGCCATCGCCGTTACCGTCCTCAAACCACTGCCAGCGGTAATTGTCAACTAAATAAGCCGCCTCGCAATTGGCCTGGGTCAGGGCGACTGAGCCGTTCCCGGAGCTATTCGCTTGCCAGCCCTTGCCGTAATAGTTGCCGAACGCGATGTCGTAGATCTCCTGCAAAGTACGCATAGTGCTGGCGGCGCTTGCCAACGAATCCAAGCCGTAAGTAACGGGCGTACAGTTGGCGATTTTGCAGTAAATGTCGTCCAAAGTTTTCATCGTATCCCCGGGCGCCGCAACCGGATTAAGATCTCCTGCCCGCGCGATAAAATAAACCCCCGCGCAAGTTATCCCTACGGTCAGTATTACGGTGAAAATTTTTAGTGAATTGATTTTTAACTTCATCATATTGTTTTTTTAAAAATTAGGCTATTAAATAATAAACATAGTTAACAATGCCCGCGATAATGAGGGCTATTATAGATATTATAATAATTGTGGTTTTGCGATTATTCATATTTTGGCCGCGGAATTTACGCGGATATCTACGCGGATATTACGCGGAAAGATTTTTACGGGCGGTATCGTATACCAACCGTCTGATTTCCAAACCGTTAGGTGAAAAATTAATAAGAAAACCTAATTTGTATTTTGATCCTCGCAGATATTTCCAGAATTGGTCTATGTCGCCTTTAGTTAAAAATGGTTTGCATTTCAATTCTATGATTATCCTATCCTCAACTATTATATCGGGGATGTAAATTCCGACTTTTTCATTTTTAAAATAAATATCTATTCTTTTCTGTGTTTCTATTTTTAATTCCTTGGCCTTTAACGCAATCCTCAATGAATTATCAATAACTTTTTCTTTAAACGCGCCTCCGAACTCATTCCAGACTTCAAAACACGCGCCCCGTATCAAATATGATTCTCGTCTATATAACAAATTGTCTTCCATATTATTATCCGCGTTATATCCGCGTAGTGTCCGCGTTATATCCGCGGTTTATCGGGCGCATCTAAACCCTATCGTTGAACTC
>JAUYAT010000004.1 GCA_030693295.1 bacterium | reverse complement strand
CGTGTCAAATCATTTAATCATGACACCGAAACCTTTTCTTTGGACATCCTAGAAAATGACACCAAAGAAGGAATTAATTTGTTAGTTAAATTGATATTTTCTCGACCTTTTTTTTGCTGATAAATTTTGTAAAGATTATCCAATCTTTTATCAATTTTTCTTTTTAACTCAGCTGGGTTAAGCGATTGATAAATTGTTGTTAACGCTTCTTTTTCTTTTTCGGATATTTGATCAGATTCCATTAGTCGGCGATAAGGAGTTTTGGCTCTGTCATATTTTCTTTTGATATGTCCGCCTATTCTTTCTTTACTTTTCAATTTAATCACAGGCTGAAAAAAATTCTTGTATAATCTTAATTCATTTCTATACAAATCATTTAAACAATCTAATTCTTCCTGCGTGTCATAGCGAAGATACCCGATTACTTGTCTTACATGCGTAGAGTTTTTTTGTTCAATAAAACAGTTGTCATTTTTATGATACGGTCTAGAACGAGAAAATTTTAATCCTTCTTTTTCAGCATAAGCATAAACAGCATAATTCAAAAGATTTGTTCCATTATCAGGATGAAATTCTTTCCACATAAAAGGCGTTCTTTTCCGACAATTATCCAGTCCCAAAAGCGCTCTCTTTTGTCCTTTTCCCATTATTGCCTCGCCTTCCCACCAAGAGCTGAAAATATCGCAAATAGACAGATTATTTACATATTCTCCTGAAGCAGAAGCGCCACAGCTTTCTACAAAATCAACTTGTTCATTACCAACAATATTTCTATCAAAATCCGCGCTGGTTTTAACTGGAATAGTAGAAAGCAAAAAAGAACTTTTCTTGCGATATTTTTCTTTTAATTTTAAAACTTCTTTTTCGTGATTTAATCGCCGGTCAATTGTGGCAGATTTCATTTTCTTTAATTTCTCCGCAATTTCATCCGAACAAACAATTTCTTTCCATACTCGCAAATTTTCGGTTTCAGTTTCTAAAATTTCTTCTAATCTTTGGCCGCAAGGATAATCAAATATTTTCCAAATTTCAACCAAAACCGCTATAACATGACCATCATAAAAACGCGCTCTTTTTTTCCTGTTTTCTTTTGTTTTTAATTTTACTTTGTAATTAAATTTTTTAATAACATATTTTCTTTCTTGTTTTGTATTCCTGCAATACTCATTCAATATTTCTCCTTTTTCTTTTTTGGTCCCTTTGAAATATCTCTTTCTTAATGTGTCCATATATTGTTTTTTTGCTTCTGTGTTCATGGTTTTATTGGGTTAATAAATTAATCCAATATTTTACCATAAATTTCGGTGTCATTTTAGATGATGTATCAAGGAGGCCTTCGGTGTCATTTTAGATGATTTGATGCG
>JAUYAT010000057.1 GCA_030693295.1 bacterium | reverse complement strand
TCAACAGCCCATATACCGCCCGCCAACCATCCATGGCGTCAATATCAAAAAATAGAATATCTTAAAAAATTAACAAAAGTGTCCCAAGTAGGACATTTCTAAATCCCTCAAAGTAGGACATTTCTATTTCACCTTTACAATTTCCGCCAGTCTATTGACAAAATTTAATTACTTTGCTATACTGCTAACATAATTAATTTAATTATTTACGTTCATTTTACATTCGTAAATCTACGTAAAACAAATCAAATCAATGGCGTATCAAGACAACTCCGGCGATCGAAAGATGTATCAAGGTAATTGGACATGCTCCCAGTGCGGGGCGCCAATCACCGAGCTGCCTTTTGAACCGAGCGGAGACAGGCCACTTTTTTGCCGTGATTGTCACAGGCAAAAAATGCAAGATCGTCCAAGACGATTCTAATTAGAATACATATTATATTGATATTCAATTATCATTTAATATATAGTCTATTACAAAACCTGCTTTTAAAAAGCAGGTTTTGTTTTTTTAGTTTTGTTGGCGATTCTCTTTGACATAAGAATTAAATTTTATTTCAATAAATCATCAAGTTCGCAGGAAAGCAGGGCTGACTTATTGAGTATAATCTGCTCTTTCTGGTTTAAATTATCAGCCGTCATGCGAATAACTTTGGTAATAATACTGTCGCCGAGCATTATATGGTTTGTTTTTTTGAAATAATTCTCGGTTTTCTGATAAAAAAGAGTGGCGTACCGTTTTAATTTTTCCTGATCTATCGACCTTGAACTCCAACCATTGCCGGAAAAGTCAATTTTCTCTTCTATCTTTTTGTCTATTTCAATCGACAAATCTATATCTTTAAATATGATCCAATAATCGCTGACAGTATAAACGATTCTCGCCGATCCGCCGTCTTCCGTCTTATACAAATAAATAAAAGAAAAATTATCCGAGTGAAAATCCTGATGAATCGCAATGCGTTCCAGCTCTTTAATGGTGCGGATTTTATATTCATCTAAAAGCTTTAAATAACTCTCTCGCCAATTTCTAAGCCAATTTGTAATAAATGTTATGTCCACAAATAAAGGCGATAGATCATTTTTAAGATTTTCGTCGCTTACTTTATTCATCTGTAATGTAAGCTTGTCAAAGAGAACGCGCGGATCTTTTACATCAATGCCTTTAGCTATCATATAATCAAAATCCGGTACGATTTTTTTTCCCATATACCAAAGAAGATCATAAATATCACGCCCTTTTTCTTCATAAACTGCGTCTCCTACGCCGCGAGTGCCGCGCAAAAAAATAGCGGCAAGTTTACTGGCCATAAGCGCGCCCATATTATATGTCAAAATGACAAAAGAAAGCTGGTTGCGATTTATTGGCCTGCGTTCTATTACGGTTTTTGGAGCGACAAAATAATTCAAGTCAATCTTTACGTGCACCTGATTTGAAGCATGGCCAAGGCTTAACTCTTTACCAACATGAAATTTCAAAATTAATCCTCTGCCGGCAATTACTTTTATCGTCAAAAAATCAGCGCCAGCATTGTAAGCATTGACAAAATAATCTTCAACTTCTTTTTTCAACTCTTCTAAAAATTTATTTGCCACCGGATGAGAAACTTCAAAATCCAAATCAACAGACATGCGATTAAGACCGTGGATTATACGGAGCGCGGAACCGCCGTACATAATCCATTTATTGTATTCCGGGTGGTGGTAGATAAAATTGAGAACATAAAACTGCAACTCTTCTTTAAGAGCATTGCGGCGGGTTTCGGCGTCAATTCCGCCATAAGCAGAAAGATCGTCAAGCTTTCTTTTTAAGATTATTGATATCTGTTCGCTCATATAAATTTTTTAATCATTGAATAAAATTTTTCCTGTTCTTTCTTATCTATTTCATCAATATCTATTCGTAATTCTTCTACTAACATTTTAATTTTCCCCGGCTGAACGCCACGAAACTGGCGCGTCCTAAAATACAATAAATCAAACAACGCTTTAGATGGTGAAGCGATATAAAAATCAAATTTTCCCTTGGCCAAAGAAAAGTCTGAAAAAAGATCTTTCTTAATTGACTGATATGCAAAGTTGCCGGCTTTTGTCTGGTAGTTTCTTGTGACTTTGAGAGTAACTGAGGTTATGGAATGGATTGCTTCGGTGGCAAGATTATAATACTGGAGAGCGGCCCACGAGCTAACATAAGAAGGTGCGCGAATAATGTTAGCGAGGTAAAACGAGTATGAAATATCCGTTCTGTTTTTTTCAAAAAAATCCACAGATACATACAATCCCTTTTTAAGCTGTAAAATTTCTTTGTATTTCAAAAATCGGCTGATATAAGTATCAACCGTAGAGTCTTTAAGCCCCAACTGTTTGCCAAGCTGATATACAGTGTCTTTATTGAAATGGGGCAATGGTTTGAGCTGTTCTAAAAGGTTTTTTTTACTTTTCATAACTATGACAATAGTGTATCATATATGAAACAAGGTGTCAAATGCAATATATTGATATTCAACTATCATTTAATATATAGTCTATTACAAAACCTGCTTTTAAAAAGCAGGTTTTGTTTTTTGGGTGGCTAGAGGGAATTGAACCCTCGTATCCGGGACCACAACCCGGTGTTCTACCATTGAACTATAGCCACCATAATAAATTATTATAATGTATAAAAATAAATGCTGCTGCCATCCGCCGGAATTACCTTTTCCGGCTTCAAATTCGGCATGGCGAACGAATAGCTGATAATCTTCGCGCCCGGCTTGCATTCATTCTTGAATTTTTCTTCCAGCTTCTTCATCATCGCGATATTCAAATAGCAATAAACATAATCCGCGTCAGCCAAATTTATCTTAAATATATTTTCTTTTATTATCTTAATCTTGCTTTTATTCATGCTGGTCTGAATCTTGGCGACTAGCCAGGGCAGAATAGAATACTCAACGCCAATCAACTTCGCCTGAGGAAATTTCCTACCAAGCGCGCGCAGAAAACTCGCCTTGCCGCAGCCCAATTCATAAAAAACAGGGTCGCTGTCTATTTTTATTTCGTTAATAATTTTTTCAATTACTTCCGATTCGGTGGAAATAAAAGGCGCATAGCCGCGGAATAAAATGTTGAAAAACTGCGATAAAAGAAAAAAAGCGATGATGATTAATAAAATCGTAAAAATTATTAGCAAAGCCATAAGATTATAAAAATTAAATTTATTAGTTTATTGTGTGCTCCCGGGGGGAATCGAACCCTCATAACCAGCTTAGAAGGCTGGTGTTCTATCCATTGAACTACGGGAGCATAAACAAAAATTGCCCTAATTTCCGGCAACTAAACTATTTTACCAAAATTAGCTCATCGTGTCAATGCTAACCATAATTTCAACGCGCAATTCTTGGTTCTAATTTTATTTTACGGCATCTTGCGTTTTTTTTCAATCTGTGTTATGATTTTAGCGTTAAACTAATAAACTTAAATAAAGTAATAAATAACCCTCTCTTGGTCAGAGCATTGTCGCCTCTGTCTCGGTTTGGGAGAAAAAACTATGCTAGACAAAAAAGCCAAGCAAAAAATTATTGACAAATTCAAAATCCACAAGACCGACACCGGTTCCTCGCAGGTGCAAATCGCGATCTTAACCGAAGAAATCAAGCAATTGACAGAACACCTGAAACAGCACAAACACGACCATTCATCCCGGCGCGGCCTGCTTAAAAAAGTGGGGGAAAGGCGCCGCCTGTTGAAATATCTGCAAAAAGAGGATGAAAAATCTTTTAAGGATTTGGCTCAGCAATTAAAATTAAAAATCGCTAAAAAAATGATTGAAGAGGAGAACGATAAAAAACAGTTGGAACAAGAAATGTTAGCCAAGCAAGAAATAAAAATTGAGGAAGAAGAACCGGCGGAAAAAGCGGAAGAGGCAAAAGAATAAAAAAATAAAATATGATTAAACATAAAGAACAGCGAGTGGGCGTATTGGTTGACGTATCCAATATGTACCATTCGGCGAAAAATTTATACAACAAACGGGTTAATTTCAAGGAAATTTTAAAAGAAGCCGTAGCGGGCAGGAAATTAATCAGGGCGATAACCTATGTCGTCAAAACAGAAACCGAAGAAGCAACATCTTTTTTTGAAGCTCTAAGCAACCAAGGATTTGAAGTTAAAATGAAAGATCTGCAGATTTTTTTCGGCGGAGCTAAAAAAGCCGATTGGGATGTCGGCATAACAGTTGACGCGATAAAACTGGCAAGCAAGCTGGACGTAATTGTTTTAGTTACCGGCGACGGCGACTATATTCCTTTAGTTAATTACTTGCAAAACACAAAGGGATGCTTGGTGGAGGTGATGGCTTTCCGCAAAACCGCCTCGGGTAAGCTTGTTGAAGAATCGGACGACTTTATTGATTTAAGCGAAAATAAAAAATTTTTAATATAATTAACCGTTTGTCCGGCAAACAGATAGTGCTGTGGGATAAATTTAATTCTCATAGTTCTGTAGTTTGTCGGCCAAGCGATAAAAACTATTTATGAATAACGAACAAGTGTTTTCTACCGAGTGGCTTGGCCGGACACTCACTATTAAAACAGGCAAAATGGCCAAACAGGCCAACGCGGCCGTAACCGTGCAATACGGGGATACGGTTGTTTTGGCTACCGTTGTTGAAGCCAAAGAAGATCGGGAAGGTATTGATTACTTTCCCTTAATGGTTGATTTTGAAGAGCGGCTTTACGCCATCGGCATTATCAAGGGCTCGCGCTGGATTAAAAGAGAGGGCAGGCCGTCGGACGAAGCCGTTATAACAGGCAGAATGATTGACCGTTCAATCAGGCCATTATTTTCCGAGGAGTCAAGAAAAGACATCCAGGTCGTGATCACGGTTTTATCCGCCGACCAGCAGAATGATTATGATATCGTTTCTTTAATCGCGGCATCAGCCGCGCTGGCTATTTCCGGCCTGAACTGGCAGGGCCCGATCGGCTGCGTAAGAGTGAGTCGGACTAACGGCGCTTTTATATTCAACCCGACTTATGAAGAGCGGGAATTAAGCGATTTGGATTTGATTGTCGCCGGCACGGAAAAAAAAGTTATTATGCTTGAAGCGAGCGCCGACGAAGTAAAAGAAGAAGAAATGATGAAAGCGATTCATGCAGGGCAAAAAGAATTGCAAAAATCAATTGAACTGATTAAAGAAATGCGAAAGAAAATCGGAAAAATGTACGAAATGAAAATTAAAGAACAACTATTAAGCCAAGACGAAATTGAAGCGGAAAAAGAAAAAGAAAAAGTTTTCGCCGCGGCTAAAGAATGGCTTGATAAAAATATTAAAAACATTTTATTTGATAAAACATATTACACCAAAGGCGAACGCAAAGCCGCTGTCGCGGCGATCAAAGAAGAGCTTGATAAATTTTTATTTGAACAGGGCGTCGGAAAGGACAAGCGCCATCAAGCCATAAGCTCATTAACAGACAAAGCGGTGGAGGCCGAAGTTACCAATGCCATACTTAAGGAAAAAAAGCGGGTTGACAGCAGAAAACTTGATGAAATCCGGCCGTTAGAGGCCGAGGCGGGCATTCTGCCGAGAAACCACGGCTCGGGCCTGTTCAGCCGCGGCGAAACCCAGGTTATGTCAATCGTAACTTTGGGCCCTCCCGGAGTGGAACAGCTTTTGGAAGGAATGGAAGGTACGGGCAAAAAACGCTATATGCACCATTATAATTTTCCTCCTTATTCCGTCGGTGAAGTCAAGTTTATGAGAGGACCCGGCAGGCGCGATATCGGCCATGGCACTCTGGCGGAAAAAGCTTTAGTTCCGGTTATCCCGCAAGAAAAAGAAGAATTTCCATATACTATCCGCGTTGTAAGCGAAACATTAGGGTCAAACGGCTCATCGTCAATGGCGGCGGTCTGCGGCTCAAGTTTGTCTTTAATGGACGCGGGCGTGCCGATTGAAAAGGCCGTTGCGGGAATCGCCATGGGCTTGGCTTCCAACGAAGATATGAGCCAATGGGAAATTTTAACCGATCTGCAGGACTTGGAAGACGGCAAAGGCGGCATGGACTTTAAAATCGCCGGCACCCGCGACGGCATCACCGTTATTCAGCTTGACACTAAAACCGACGGCTTAACCGATGAAATAATTGAAAAAGCATTAACTCAAGGCAAAGAAGCGAGAATGGAAATTTTAGATATTATGAATAAAGCCATTGACAAGCCGCGGCCTGATCTATCCCCATACGCCCCGCGCATTGTCAGCTTCTATATTGAAATAGACAAAATCAGGGAAGTAATCGGCCCCGGCGGCAAGATTATCAACGAGATTATTGACGCTACCGGCGTATCAATTGACATTGAAGACGACGGTTTGGTAATGGTTTGCGGCGTTGACGCGGAAAAAAGCCAGGAAGCGGTCGCTTGGATTAAAAATATTGTAAGGACATTTGAAGTCGGCGAAATTTTTACCGGCAAAGTCGTTAAAATGCTTGATTTCGGCGCTTTTATTGAACTGACTCCGGGCCATGACGGCATGGCTCATGTAAGCGAACTAGCTCCTTATCATATCGGCAAGCCAAGCGATTTTCTGCAAGTAGGCGACACCGTAACTGTTAAAATTAAAGAAATTGACGAACAAGGCAGAGTAAATCTGACTATGAAAGGCCTTCCGGAAAATGAGCCGCTGTGGAAAGAGGAAAAAGGCAAGTCAAGCGGCGATTTCGGCGGCGGCTTCAGAAGCCCGCGCGGCAATGGCGGACGTGGCGATTCCAGAGGTGGCAGGCCGCGCGGAAGGTTCTAAAAAATAAAATATATAAATCATTTTAAAACCCCCAATTTAAAAAGATATTGGGGGTTTTTGTTTTATGCTATAATGAAATTAGCTGATTAACTAAACTAAATTTATGGCTCCAATTCCTAAAAACTCGGAAATTCGCAAATCCTATTTATTGAATAAGTATGTTATCATCACGCCGGGCCGGCTGGCGCGGCCGCGCGATATCAAGGAGCAGACGATTATCAAGCGGACCAAGCCCTGCCCGTTTTGTTTGGAAAATATCGCTCAAAATAAAATTTTGGATAAAATTCCGGCCCCGGGCGGAAAATCAGACAAAACATGGCAGGTGCTATGCCTGAAAAATATTTATCCGGCAGTGACTTTAGACAATGAAAAAGCTTTTGGCGCGCAGGAAGTTATCATAGAAACACCCGACCATGCCAAAGAACTGGCCGAACTCCCCGAAGAGCACATTGAACAGGTTTTAAAAATGTTTGCCCGGCGCACGGAAGAATTGTCAAAAAACAAGAAAATTGACTATATTTTATGCTTTAAAAACCAGGGATCAAAAGCCGGCGCTTCAATGGTGCATGCCCATTCGCAAATTTTCGCCACGCAAATCCTGCCGCCTGAAGTCCACGAAGAACTGGGCTTGGCGCAAAATTATAAAATTCAAAACGGAGTCTGCGCTTATTGCGATATGATAAAAAAGGAAATGAAAAGCGAGCGTAAAATCTTTGAAGATAAGTTTATAGCCGCTTTCGCGCCCTACGCCAGCGAATATCATTATGAGGCCTGGATTTTTACCAAGAGGCATCTGGATAATATTGTTAAATTAAACAGCGATGAATTCAAGTCTTTCGCCCGCGCTTTGAAAAAAATCCTGCTTAAACTGCGCGCGCTTGATCTGGCTTTCAATTTCTTCATGCACCAAGTCATTTCCAATCGAGACCAGCATTTCTATTTAAAAATCCAGCCCCGTGACAGTATTTGGGCCGGAGTTGAACTGGGCTCGGGACTAGTTATTAATTCGGTTCCTCCCGAAACCGCGGCAAAGTATTACAGGGAATAAAAAAACTACCCGAACATCAGCCAGCCCGGTTTGAATAAAAGCAAAATACCTATAATCAGCATAATAATGCCGCCGATAAGGCCTGACCAGCGGGTATAGCGGGAGCTTATCGCTTTCATTTCCAATGTCGCCATGGCAATAATAAAAACAAACATATCATCCAGCATGAAAATAAAAATATACAGCAGCAAATAGCCGTAATACTGCCATGCGGGCAAATGCGCCAAGGCCAAAACCTGCGTATAAACAGCCGGCAGTCCGGCGGAGCAAACCAGCTCAACCAAGTTTACCGCGCAAGCCAAAATAATTATGCCCAAAAAAGCCAGCCAAAATGTTTTTGTTTGAATAATAATCCTTATTTTTTCAAATATCAGCTTTCTTTTCCCGCCGCCGGCAACCGGACAGCCCTTGCGATTAAGCCACCAGCCCCTTAAATGAAACCCGCCGCTAACTAAAGCTACTACGGCTATGGAAATTCTTATCCATAAAACAAATCCTAAAAACAAAAATAAATTCAGCCAGGCGGATAAAAATAAAAAGTAAACCGCTCCGGAAGCGATTATGAAAGCCGAGCCCAAAATCCACATTCTTTTTCTGTTTTCCATGCCTAAAAGCAAACTGATTAAAAATAAAAGCGTCCACATAGCGCATGGATTAAACCCGTCGGCGGCGCTTATCACAACAGTTAAAACAGGCAGAGACAAATTTTTAATTTCTGTTTCGCCTAAAAACGGCAAATTTATTTTATCCGGCAATTCTTTTTTCCCGTCGCAGTTCCCGTCGCAGTTCCCGGCATGTCCTTGCTTGTCTTGCTGATTTTTTAAAACCGGCGCCACAACATCCTCGCAGCCATTGGTTAAATAATCTTCAACAGCCGCTTTTATTTGCGCGCCTGTTGTTTCGGCGCTGTAAAAACCGGCAAAAGTTTTATCGCCAACTATCAACAAAGGCACGCCGCTTATATCCAGCCCTAATTCGCGGCCGAGCATGGCTAAAAATTGGGCGTTATCGCGGTTATTCCATACTTCATACCTGTTAATTTTAATGTCTTTATATTCTTTCTCCAGCGCATTTAAAATTTTTTCCTCTTTAGCGCAATGCGGACAGCCATCGCCGTAAAAAAAATACAAATTTACTTTGTCTTGGGCTAACGCGGGCCTTAAAAAACAAAAAAATAATATAATCGGCAAAACTATTTTTAATAATTTAGTCATAATGATAAATAGAAATAAACTGCTATTATTATAATAACATTTATTATTATGTTTTTGCAATATTTTTTAACTCCACCCCAACCCTCCTCTTATACAAGAGGAGGGAATTATATTTCATCCCCTCCTCTAAGATTAGGGGGGCAAGGGAGGAGTTGAAATAATAAAACTCCATACCATTATGGCAAGGAGTTTTATTATATAAAGAAGGGCCTTCCTGGGCTGTATTATTAAACTATATAAATTAATTTCAATGTTTAATTAAATTAGCGGCGGCTGTTCCTGTGGCGGAAATAGATTGTCTTTGTTTTCAGTTTTTGCTTTTTCTTCAATTTTAATAACCGGCTTATTTATTTCATCTCCTTTATTTTTGGCTTGTCCGCGCTTTTCTTTAATTAGCTCTCGATTCACCCAAAATATCCAGCCCGCCACGGCAAGCAAAAAAACAATAAATATAATCAAATTAAGATTCAATTTGCTTTGCTTTTCTTTATCCTCGTTAATCAAGCCCTCTTTTGGCTTTTCTTTTTCAATGCCTTCCGCGATTATTTTCTGAATTTCTTCATCGGCTATCTTTTCTTCGGCTTGAATTTTCTCTTCAGTTTTCTCTTCGTCTGAAACAACTTCGGTCTCCCGGACGGTTTCTTCCATGGCAACTTGCGCGACAGCCGGCTGCTTAACAACAAAATAAACGATATTTGACCATTTGCTTTCTTTGCCGCGATTATCTATTGCCACAGCATACACCAAATGCCCGCCTCCTGTCAAGGGTAAATACGGCGAATAAGCGAAGCTGGCCGCGCCTGACTGATGGTTTGTTATTGTAAACTGGCCGTCTAATTTATGGTCAATAAAAATTTTAATCAAACTGTCGTTTTTGGCCAACCCCGCGATAAAAGGGCGATTATATGAAGTATTGCCGTTAACCACCGGAGTAAAGATTGTCGGCGCCGGCATCGGCTTTTCAATTTTAAAACTTAAAACATTGGAAACTCCGCTTTTTTCGCCCGCTTCGTCTTCCGCTACGGCCCAAGCCATATGCCGCCCCTCGCTTAAATTTAAAAACGGCTGATAAGCGAAATTAGCCGTGCCGCTATTATGCGTTAAAACATCAGTCTTGCCGTTATAAACGCCGTCAATGTAAACTCGAACAAATGTTCCGTTGATCGTAAGACCCTTTATCAAGGGCTTCAGCTTGCCGGTTACAGTATTTTCATCCGGCTCAATTATGGTTGGAGCCGGTATTGTTAAGGCGCTTACGCCATCAGCCTGAACTTCGCGAGTTGCCGCGAACAATAAACCAATGAAAAAAATAAATAAAAAAATTAAAGCTTTCGCGTATTTGGCCATAATACTATGCCGCACCCCTCCTAATACGATAAATTATTCACATCAGGGTTGATGGGTGTATTTTAGGCGTACCCAATCTACCTCGTCAACCCTGATATGCAATCCTTGTTATAGGAAAAGAAAAAAATAAAATACCATTTTAATGGTATTTTCAGTTTAGCTTATATAAAATTATTCGGTCAAGTGTATGGACAGTTGACAATCTGGGGGTAAAACTTAATTATTTTGTGGATAAAAATGGGGATAAATCCGATTTTAGCGCGCAACGAATATTAAACTATGCCTTGATAATGCTTTATTTTAGCTGTTTTTTTACCTTTATCAATATCCACGGAAATAAGGTCAACTCTAACATCTTCTTCAAATATTTTATTACTGAATGAATAGTTCTGCGCGGCGTATTTTAAATTATTTAACTTTCTATAGTCAACCGCCTCGTCCGCCTCTCCATATGTATCGGACGTGCGGGTTTTAACCTCAACAAACACATAAACATCCTCTTTTTTGGCGACAATATCCAATTCCTGATAATTAGTTTTAACATTGCGGGCGACAATTACATATCCGTGTTTAACTAAATAATTTTTAGCCAGCTCTTCGCCGAATTGCCCGACCTTTTGATTATAATTCATACTTCACTCCCGCGTCACGGGATATATTTTTTATATTCTCTTTCTTGTTCCAGTTGTTTTCTTTTTTGCGGGATGCCGGCCAATGTTTTGCCGATAAAAACAAGCCAGATTATCATCTCTATGCCCCAAAATAAAAACCAAAATCGCGACGATAAAACCGGGATTAATTCATAGGTGAAAAAAAGTAAAATCAAGCCGATAATCGCGTTGGTCAAGCTGAAAGAAAAAAATTTTTGCCAAACAGGATTATACAAGTTCTTTTTATCGCGCGCCCGCAAAAGCGCGAAAATAAAGGCGCAAACAATTAAAACTCCGATAAAAACAAAAAAGCCGCGCTGATATAAAACCCCCGGCATTCCCGGCCTGGTATTAAACCAAAATTTTAATGATAATAAATCGTTCATAAAACAAATATATTTATAATTTAGTAAACACCATTCCATAATGGTACTTTCCGGCTTCAAACTCCTCATCTAAATTCAGGCTTAATTTTTTCGCCGCTGTTTCAAGCAGATTCTTTTTTACTCTTTCCTCAGCTGGAGGGCCGAGCGGCGAAGCGATATTTTTCCATTCAACCACAATCAGCTTGCCCCCCTTTTTTACCATTCTAATCGCCTCGCGCAGTATTTCCGCTCTTTTGCGCGATAAATATAATGTATTTATTAATAAAGCTACGTCCAAGCTGTTGGATTCTATTTTGGTCGCGCCAAAAATTTCCAAATCGCTCCAAACAATAATAATATTAGCTAAATTTTCCTGCTTAGCCCTTCTACTAATTGTCTCTAATATGGGCTTTAAAATATCAACGGCGTAAACTGCGCCCTTTTTGCCTACGAGCCGGGCCGGAGCAAAAACAAAATGGCCGGAAGAGCCGCAGCCTAAATCGGCTATCTTCATTTTATCGCCGATTCCCGCTTTGTCTATTATTAAATTTACATCAATCAGCGCATTGCCTCCCACAATACTTGGCATAAAATTTAATGTTATGAAATAAAGCTATTTATATTATAAGCTATTTTTTTATTATTAACAAGAATTTATGAATTTTACTATTTACTATTTACTCGCCTAATCGGCCCAAAGCTTCTGCGATGTATCTCGCACGGCCCGTATTTTTTTAAACATGCTAAATGCAGTTTTGTGCCATAGCCCTTATGCTTGTCAAAACCGTAGTCGGGATATTGCTCATGCATTTTCCGCATAATCCTGTCCCTGGTCACTTTGGCGATAATTGAAGCGGCGGCGATGGAAAATACCGATTTGTCGCCGCCTATTATCGCCTTTTGCTTGTATGAACAATTGGGGATTAAAAATTTGCCGTCCACCATAATAAACTCGGGCTTCTCCTTCAGCGCTCCAATAGCTTTTTTCATCGCTAAAAATGTCGCTTGCAGAATATTTATTCTGTCAATCGTTTTATGGTCGCAGATGCCTACGCCGATTCCGCGGCACTCTTCTTTAATAACCTTAAAAAGCGCTTCTCTTTTCTTCTCATTTAATTTTTTTGAATCATTAACCAATCTTAATTCGGAAAATTCCAAATCTTCCATCTTGAAACCCGGCTTGAATATAACGCAGGCCGCCACTACCGGTCCGGCCAATGGTCCGCGCCCGGCCTCGTCAATGCCTGCCACCAATTTATACCCTTCATTAAATAAATTTTGCTCCTCAATCAGATCCAGCATGCTTTAATTATAGCACAAATACATTATGCATACCCTACTCATTGACTATATATTATTTTTCGTTTATCATTAACAATAATCCATAACATAACCAAATGACAATACAACACCAACAATTAGCCGGCGGACGATGGCAGGAACTTTCTTTTTTTGAGCAAATGGCGAATATCGGCAGTGAAGTTGAAAGAGCCATAAAATGGAAAAATAAGAACAGCGGGGAATACGCTGAAAAAGCGTTTATAAGAGCGCTGGAGCTTTTTGATTTAACCGTGGCTGACGGCAAAAATAAAAAGAGATTAAAAGAAATTTTAAGAGCGCGAGAAGTGTTTGCTGACTATTTTGCCGGAGAAAATATTTATTGTTCCACGGACAAGCAATGGCAAAAATATTTTTACGCCTTTAATTTCGCGGCGCGGCTAAACGTTTAATTTTTTTAATGAAAATGCCGCAGTTCTTTTTGAAAGAGACTGCGGCGGAAACTAATAAAGGAATTATTAAAAAAATCCCACTTTATACCAAACAACGGTATCGCCTACTCTTTGTAATGCCGTGTCTTTCCAGTGCTGTGACTTCCTTAACGGTATTCTTATCGCTTCCATTTGGAATTTACAAAACTTCTCCTTTTATTTCTCTGTCATAGTATGAATTAATTTTAAATCCGAAATCTTTTTCTCATTCATGACAACCCTCCATGTTTACACAATCGTATGCAGTTTTGCAATCTGCGCATTGTTTATCACAGCTGCCGCCCCACAATGGAAAATAATTTCTACTGCCACAACTTGGGCATTTCCCACAAGAATTGATGTCTGGAATTTTAGACGATTCCTCGCTCCTTTTTAACGCTCTGTTAAAATTTCCGCAAGACTCCTGCAACGCTCTCTCTATTTCAGGATCAAGCGACGGCAACTTAATTATTTTTGCGCCAGGAAAAAGCTCTTTTAACTTCTCGCTCATCTTCTTTCCCTCCTTTTGTTTTGTATTTTTTATTTTTCTTTTCGCCCAATTCTAATTTTTAAGTTTTAAAGGACAAAAATAAATTTATGTAAATTTTTATTTTTCTTTATTAATCCATTTTTTATCTATCGCTTCTTCTAAATCAATTCCCAACAAATGAGCATTAATTATTGCCATACCGACAACATCCGCCAATTCTTTCCCCAACTCTTTTTTTGAAATTTCCTCCGAAACATATTTTTCCGGCCGGCTCTTTTTCCTGTGGATCAAAACCGCTTGAGCCAATTCACCGACTTCTTCGTATAATTTTAACAGCGCGAAATCCTCGTCAATTTGAACATTGTATTTCTTGCCGTAATTTATGGCGTTTTGCACGACTTTGTTTTGCAATTCTTTGAAATCCATAAAAGAAAAATTAAATTTATTTCGGCTAACGAATCGGTCACTAGTGTCGCGTTAAGCAAAAAGATTTTAAAAAATATTATTTAATATTAAATATAAATTGCTCTTTTTAAAATTTTACGATTTGAATTTTCAATGAGATAATTAGCGCATAATTTAATAAATTAAGTTAATTATCTATGAACCAAGGAAAATATATTTTTGCGCAAATCATTGAATTTGTCACTCAATATGAACTCGATAAATGCGTTAAACGTTACTGCGGCAACAATCGTGTTCGTAATTTAAGCTGTCGTGATCAATTCCTCGCGTTGGCGTTCGGTCAGCTGACCAACTTGCACAGCCTGCGCAACATCGTCTTGTGTTTGAACGCTCATTCAAATTTATTGTATCACCTCGGCTTTAAAATTGATAATTTCATGTTGTCGACATTGGCGCGCGCTAATGAAAATCGCGACTGGCAGATCTATCGGGATTTGGCTCAAATATTAATTGGACGGGCTAGAAAATTATATGTCAACGACAATGATTTCAGCATCGAACTTGACGGCGCGGTTTACGCGCTCGATTCGACGGTAATTGAGTTGTGCCTGGCGACATTCAAATGGGCCTATTTCGAACTGGGAAAATCAGCGGTAAAAATTCATACGCAACTGGATTTACGCGGCAATATTCCTTCGTTTTTCCTCATAACAGAGGCCAAAACGCATGATGTTAACTTTCTGGATGTTCTCGAGTTTGAAGCAGGCGCGTTCTACATAATGGATCGCGGCTACTTCGACTTCGAGAGATTATTCAAAATCGATCGGCAAAAAGCATTTTTTGTTATTCGCGCGAAAGGCAGTTTATCATGCAAGAGAATGTATTCAAATAAAGTTGATAAATCAACCGGACTGCGCTGCGATCAGATTATTAAACTGAAACACTTTTATTCTAAAAAATATTATCCGAAAAAATTGAGGCGGATAAAATATTATGACGTTGAAACGAGCAAATACTATACTTATCTGACGAATCACTTCAATCTTGACGCGAAGAAAATCGCAGACTTATACAAGCATCGCTGGCAGATTGAATTATTCTTTAAATGGATTAAACAGCATTTGCGGATTGAAGTATTCTGGGGCTATTCGGCGAACGCGGTCAAGACGCAAATCTGCATCGCTTTGTGCGCTTTTCTACTGGTTGCTATTATGAAAAAGAAATTAGGCATCAAGAGAAATCTCTACGAAATTCTACAAATTTTGTCAGTATCCCAATTCGAGAAAACCCTCGTAAATACGCTGCTTTCTGAAACGGAATTACAAAATTGCGATGAATTTTCAAAAAAACAGCTAAGATTATTTGATTTTTAACGCGACACTAGTGCGTATCGGCGTATCCGAAGTGCGTAGCAATTTGCGAAAAAGTTTTGTAAAAACTTTTTCCAGATATGCCGTGTTATCGGATGTTGAAAAAAATTTATCCCGTCATGGCTATCCATCCTTACAGCTTTCAATGTACTTTAACGCTTCCTGCTTATCGAGAAAATTCCCTACCCGATTTTTGTTAGGACGAATGTGGTCGAAGACATGAAGCACGAAATCCGTAAGACGAGCCTTTACTTCATCACTGACAACATTCTGATCATCTCCTGACAACACCGCAAGAACATTGTGATCGACTTCTTCTGTATCGCCCCGAGATTCATCCCACGATTTTTCCATTTGCTCCATGAGTCCAATAGGTTCACATTCAACAATCTGCCCAGACTTCAGCGATTTGTCAGTGATGATAAAGGCGTCCACATTATCGCCATCTCCGCTAGTTGTATCCAAAATGAAACCATAAGGGTAGGGATATTTTCTCGATACTGTAACAGTTTTTTTGTATTTCAAAGTTTTCTCATTGTAGAGATTTTTTTGGTCACTACCAGCTTCGTTTTCAATAAATACTTTCATAGATTTGAGAGGGATAAAATTTTTTCAATTTCCGATAACGTATCGGCATCATCCGAAGTTTTTGTGCAGCGATAGCGGAACAAAAATTTGGGAGAAGGAATTTTTCTTACCTTGAATTATAAATGCGAGAAATTCCTGAACCGGATATGCCGTGTTAAACGATGAAAATTTTATCCGTCGTTGTTAGCCCACCTATAATATTATTTCGTCACCGCCACCTAAGAGCTGAACTTCTCCGTTCCTGATTAATAAAGCTTGCTGGTCATTCAAAACATGCAACGGGTATTCTATATTTTTTTTGATATCTTTCAAATCTGGCAACATGTCTGGAGTGTAATGAGCCTTAATTAAAAAAGGCACTAAATTCATAGCTGTAAGATCCGTGACGCCACACCTGTCTTTTTGTTTCTTGGCGTAAGTTGATACAATTATCGACGGGCACGCAACATAAGAGCCAGCGCTTGAACCAATGTAAACCACACCCCTCTCAATTAAATCTTTTGCAACATTTTCAAAGCCACTTTCACGAATAGCTTTTAATAAATAAAATGTGTTGCCACCTTCAACCATAATAATATCATGCCCGTCGAGTGCCTTTTTTAATTCGTTTTCATTCATACCAGCAATATCAATCTCGTCATAGGAGAAGTTCAGCTCGTCCATTTTTTGCCGATGTCTATCAATATATCCAGTATCCGACACTTTTTTTGATGCAGTTATAATATACGCGATTTTACAATCGGTTATTTTCTTCGGCAAAAAATCATCCACATTATTAGCGGTGATAAATTGTCCACTTGAAGTGAGAATTAATGTTTTCATAGCACTAGGATAAAATTTTTTTCGTTTAACGGCTTCGGAATAAGCGATGTGGCCGGAGCCGCACCGCAGTGCGGCGAGAGGCCATTTCGCGTATTCCGTGTTATGCGAAGTCGCGAGCGAAAGCGAGCGGCGGAGCATAACCGGAATTATTTCCGAAGCCGTTATGCCGAAAAGGAGCGAGCGACCCGAGCCCGCAGGCGAGGGGGAGCGAGCGATTTCGGCATAACTCGTTAATATGCGAACTTATTAACGGATAATATACAAAATTTGTATATTATTAGACTGTTGAATAATTAAATTTACCTCCTCCATTGTCATTCCCGCGAAAGCGGGAATCCAGGAGTGAACCGCAGAAACGCGAATAATTAATAAAAAGTTTAATACTTTTAATACTTTTATCTATTTTCTTATTCATACCACTAACTCCTGGATTCCCAGTCAAGCTGGGAATGACAAAGAGAAGGAATTATTCAACGCTCTCATTATGCGAAATTTATTATTATTTACGCATGCATGACTATATTTTAACTGATCTTTTATAAATTTAAAAGGGCGGGTTTCTATTTTTTCATATAGCTCCTGTCAACAACCTCTCCGCTCTCGCCTTGCTTCAGCCGCAAATACTGGTAAGCCGCCAAAGCCGCGATCGTACCCTGGCCGCAGGCGATAGTAATCTGCTTGAATTCAACCGGCGTTACATCGCCGGCCGCGAACATGCCCGGACAATTGGTCATACATTTTTCATCCGCGATAATTTCACCGCGTTCATTGCGCTTCACCAAATCAGCCACTAAATCAGTGTTGGCAATGCGGCCGATCTCCACAAACAAGCCGTCAATTTCCAAATCTTTTTCTTTCCGCGTTTTATTGTTAAAAATTTTTATCTTTTCCAGTTTATTTTCCCCGATAACTTCTCTCGGCTCGCTGTTTAAAACAAGCTCAATATTTTTCCTTGCCTTTATTTCGTTAACCAACGACTCAAAGCCCCTGAATTCGTCCCGGCGATGGATTAAGTAAACTTTTTTAGCAATCTTGGACAAAATTTCAGCCGCGTCCAGGGCGCTGTTGCCTCCGCCCACGACAGCCACGGTTTTATTTTTGTAAAAAGGGCCGTCGCAGTTGGCGCAATAAGAAACTCCTTTGCCGGTTAATTTTTCCTCTCCGGGGATAGCTAAACGGCGCGGCGACAAGCCCATGGCTAAAATAACGGTGCGGGCCTCATAAATATCCCTGCTGGTATGCAAAACAAACTTATTATCCTTGTTTTCTATCTTTTTCACTTCATCGCTTTTTATTTCCACGCCCAACGCCTTGACTTGCTCATTCATCTTATTGATCAAATCAAAACTGCTGATTGATTTAAAGCCCGGATAATTTTCTATTTCCGAAGCCCAAATCAATTGCCCGCCCATTTCCTTGCCGATAATCAAAGTTTTCATTTCCCGGCGCGCCGCGTAAATTCCGGCGGTAAACCCAGCCGGCCCTGTTCCTATTATTATTGTGTCGTACATAGATAAATTTATTAATTTATTAATTAATCCAATCTCAATTCCTTTTTAAAATCATTCGGCTCTTTAAAAATTAACACATCCTCCGGATGAAACCAAAAAGATATCTTGTCGCCTAATTTAAACTTGCGCCTTACTTTTTCTTCTTTATACCTTTTATAGGCCTTCACGGTCGCTCCGTTGACATTAATCCTATATTCATAAAGATGACCCAAAAAATTTATCAGCTCAATTTTGCCGGTAATCATGCCCTCGTCAATATTTGATTCAAGATGTATTTTCTCCGGCCTGATTCCCAAAATTATTTTTTTATCTTTTATCTCTTTCTCCGTTTTAATAATTTTACCGTGATAACTTGCTTTATGGCTTGATATTTTGTCGCATTTGAAAAAGTTGCATTTGCCTAAAAAATTGGCGGCGAAAACGGAATTTGGCCGCTGGTAAAGCTCTTCCGGACTGCCTGTCTGAACAATCTCCCCGCCCCTCATTAAAATAATATTGTCTGAAATAGTCATGGCTTCTTCTTGGTTATGGGTAACATGAATAGCGGTTAGATGATTCTTTTTAACTATCTTTCTTAATTCATACCTTAAATACGCTCCAATTTTAGCATCCAAAGCGGAAAGCGGCTCGTCTAAAAGCAAAAGCTTTGATTGCGTTGCAAGCGCTCTGGCCAGGCCCAATCTTTGCTGCATGCCGCCGGACAATTCTTTCGGCAAAGCTTTCGGCCTGTTGGCAAGTCCGACTAATTTTAAATTTTCTTGGGTTGTTTTTTTTATTTTTTCTTTTGGCCAGCCCTTGACTGTCGGCCCGTAGCTTACATTATGCCAAACATCCAAATGGGGAAATACCGCGAAATCCTGAAAGACAAAACCGATATTCCTCTCCTCCGGCAAAACATCCGTAACATCTTCGCCGTCAAATAAAATTTTGCCGCAAGTCGGCTTGATTAAGCCGGCGATAATCCTAAGCAAAGTGGTTTTACCGCACCCTGAAGGCCCCAATAAAGTATTATAATGCTTATCTTCTATTTTTAAATTAACATCATTAATGGCCGTGATTTTTTCGCCTTTTTGCGATTTGTATTTTTTCGTTAAATTTTTAATTTCAACCTCTGGCATATTGTTAAGATGTTTTACTGAATTTATTATGCTTTAAAATAATTAAAAAAGCAAACGCGATTATAAATAAAACAACGCAGGCAAAAGCGGCTTGGTTAAATTCCCCTCTTTCAACAAATTCAACGATTAAAATCGGAATGGTTTTAATTTTACCCGTCACGGCCAAAGTGGCGCCGGTTTCCGAAAGACTGCGCATAAACGCCATTATTGAACCGGCGATAATAGCCGGCTTGATCAAGGGCAAAAGAATTTTAATAAACATCTCCTTGCCGCTCGTGCCCAAAGAATAAGATGCCTCCTCCAAAGACAAAGGAATGTCTTTAAAAGCGGCCGCCAGAGGCTTAACGAGCAGGGGGAAAGAAAAACTCAGATGGGTTAAAATTAAAATTAAAATTTCCTGGTTTAAAAATTGCCGCCAGAACAAAACCAAAGAAAGCCCCAAAGCGCTGGTCGGCACCAACAGCACCACTTCGCTCAAGCTGTCCAATAATTTTCCCATCCGATATCTGTTGCGGGCGATCAAATAAGCCAGCGGAATTGAAAAAAATAAATTGACCAATGTAACTAAAAAAGCGATGGCAAAAGATATAATCAAACTTTTAAACAAAATGCTGTTAAGAAAAAAATAAAAATTGGTTAAATTGAAAAAAACGATAAAAATTGTCGGCAAAAAAACAACAAAAACAAAAAACAGGGCCACGGCTATATTTTTTATCGCTTTTAAATTTAAAAGCGATTTTTCAAAAACAGGATAAACTTTTTCCAAATTAATTGTTTTTTCTTTTAACAATAATTTCGCCAAAAACAAAATAATAATCGCGCTTAATATTAAAATAACGCTTACTGCGGCGGCTTGGGGAATCTGCCCCGCTTCTTTTAATCCGATAATCAATACCGGAGCGGTGGTAAAAGCGCCGGCCACCATCATGGTCGCGCCGGTTTCCGAAAGGCTTCTGGTAAAAGACAAAATTGAGCCGGTAATTACGCCGTTTTTAAACAAAGGCAGGGAAATGGTCCTGAAAATCGTAAAAGGATTCGCCCCCAATGTAAGCGCGGCCTGCTCGTAAGTTAAATTAATCTGGGCAATGGCGGCGGCGATTGAGCGCGCCATATAAGGCAGGGTAAAAACAACATGCAATAAAATAATCAGCATCGGCCCTTTGGAAAAAATTCCGCCCTCAAGCCCTAAAAGCCGCGCCAAGCCGAATTTACTGCCCCAATACAAATAAACGGAAAAACCCAAAGCGGCGGTTGGCATCACCAATGAAAGATCAATCAAGCTGTCAAGCCATTTAATAAACCTTGATTTGCTTCTAACCAAGCTCCATGCCAAGGGCAGGCCGAAAATAAGGTCAATAAAAGTTACAATCAGCCCGATTTCAAAGGATAAAATTATTGATTTAACGATTTCCTTGGTAACAAAAATTTCCGTTTTAAAAAAATAAGTCAAAATATAAACGGCCGGCAAAAAAATAACTGCCGCGAAAAAAATAACAGCGCTTGAAAAAAATAGATTGCCCAAATTATTTTTAAAATATCTCATACTTATTGTTTGCTTTATACAATTATAACATTATTCCCTCCTTTTGTATAAAAGGAGGGTTGGGGTGGAGTTAAAAAATTTATTTATTCCTTATTTTTTCTATTTTTCCCCAGATTATCCCCAAAAACAAAATTAGCTAACATTAGCCAATCACTCAATTTTTAGTCCACAGTATTGTGGACTTATCCACTTTAAGCCAAAATTAAGCAAAAACAATTTAAAGTCTACAAAAATGTAGACTTTAAATTATAATAATTTATATAAAAACATATTTATATATTTTTGTCAATCAATTCTTTCAATGTCTCTTTCGGCTGATAGCCGGTTAATTGTACGACAATTTTCCCTTCTTTAAATATAATTATCGCGGGTATGCCCATAATATTATATTTCTCGGCAATCTCTTTATTTTCATCAACATTTAATTTGCCGATTTTTACACTTTTGCCTTTATATTCTTCAATCAACTCATCAATAACCGGCGCCAATAATTTGCAAGGCCCGCACCATTCCGCAAAAAAATCCACTAATGCCAATCCGTTATAATTTTCAACTTCTTGATTAAAATTTTGATCAGTAAATATCATATTTTGCTAATATTACACGAATAAATAAAAAATTTAATATATTCTATGTGGAGCAAAAGACTATACGGCTATTTCCAGCACTGACTTAAGAGCAACTGATAATTCCATATCAACGCTATCACAAAAATGCCCCTTGTTATGTTCAATTACTATTTTTGCCCCCAACGCATCAGCAAATTCTTCTTTATTATCCAAAGGAACATACGGATCGTCGTCAGAAAAAATAGCCACGCTCTTTTTGAGATGAGTTTTTACCTTTTTGAGATTTATTGGCGTTTTAAGCCATTCTTCAGAAACACTGCGGACAACATCGTCATCTTCAAGATTTGTGAGCCGTTTAAAAAAACCGGCAATAAAAACCGCGCCACCAACTTTTGTGTTTTCTGGCAATGTTTCCAAGTAGCGGGCAATTGTCTGGCAACCCATACTGTGACCGACAAAATAAGTTTTATCATCTGGAATTCCTACAACCTCTTTAAGTTTTGGCACCCAACTATTGATTCTCGGTTCATCCGGTTTAGGAAGCTGCGGCACGAAAACATCAAATCCCCTTGTTTCTAATTCTTTTTTAAGCCAAGGAAACCACCCTTCTTCGGGATAACCGTCCCAACCGTGAATTATAAAAATTCTTTTTTGCATAAATTATGTAGATACATATACCAATGTGGACCATAAGGGACTTGAACCCTTGGCCTCTTCCATGCCATGGAAGCGCTCTAGCCAACTGAGCTAATGGCCCGCTTAAAATTTTTGATTTATGCTATTTTTAAGTATAATATATTATTAACATTTTGCAAACATACGCGCTCATCCCCTCTTCTTGTTTAATATAGTTCCCTCCTCTTGTATAAGAGGAGGGGCAGGGCGGAGTAAAAGCACGTTCGTCAACTCCTCCCTTGCCCTCCTCTAATCTTAGAGGAGGGGACGAAATAATACCTGCTCATAGTTCCCTCCTCTTTGATAAGAGAAAGGACGGGGTGAAGTAACCCCCTCCTCTTGTTTAAGAGGAGGGCTGGGGTGGAGTAAAAAAACTTACTTCTCGCTCCCATCTTTTATTTTTGATTTTAAAAATATACAACTTTTATAAATATCATCAATCACCGTGTCCAAATTTTCATATACATCAATGTTTAAATATCTTTTAACTGTTAATCCTAAATTTTCTAAATATTTTTGCCTTTTAATATCATCTTTTATTTCTTCATTGGTAGAATGGGTTGCACCATCAAGCTCTATCGCTAATTTTAATAATGGGCAATAAAAATCCACTATATATTTTCCAATTCCGTATTGCCGGCGAAATCTAAAACCAAGTTGATCAAGCTTTAATCTATGCCATAATTTCTTTTCTGCTCCAACTTCCTGCTTCCTTAATTTTCTTCTTAATGCTTTTTGATGTGGCAAATTAAATACTTGGGACATAAGATGATTGTTTGTTTTTTTTAAATACCATATGCTGTCTTCCCGTCCGTCAACTCCTCCCTTGCCCTCCTCTAATCTTAGAGGAGGGGATGAAATAACACCTGCTCATAATTCCCTCCTCTTATTTAAGGAGATGGCTTGGGGAATTGTTCCCTCCTCTTGTATAAGAGGAGGGGCAGGGCGGAGTTATTTTATACTTATTTTTCTACATAGAACAACCTAATTAACATCTAAATCATCAATCTAAAATAATAAATGTGCCCTCGAGAGGAATCGAACCTCTATATAAAGCTTAGGAGTTTCCTATTCCCCGCCTGCCATCGCCTGTGCCCCCGAGAGGAATCGAACCTCTATCTAGAGCTTAGGAGTCTCCTATTCTATCCATTAAACTACGGGGGCTCAGGCCATGGCGGGCAGGTACCTATTGTCAGCCAGAGGCTGATCCGCCTTGGGCGGAAACTACGAGGGCAAAAAGGAATTAATCGCTAATATTAAACAAAACTATAAATAATATGGCTAATATTAGGTAAAATGATAAATAATATCGCTAATATTAAACAAAAATAAAAATAATATCGCTAATATTAAAGAAAATTTAATACAGCATAATAAATATTTTGCTAATATTACTATTTTTTCTACTATTAATACAAATTTTTATTTTTAAAAGCTCTGTAATTCAGAATAATTATATATTACTATATTTTTTTTACTTTGACAAACGGCAAAACCCTGCTAAAATTAAAATACGGGAGGGGATTTTAATTATTTAATAAACAGCGCGTATAATACACCTAATATACGCTTATTCGCGCCGTTAAACAAGCATATGTTTAAAAGCCAAGAAGAAGAAAGTTTTAAAAAAGTTGAAACGATTATCGGCCCCTCTGTAAAAGTCAAAGGCGATTTTAACAGCCAGGGCAACATTGTTGTTGAAGGCATTGTTGAAGGCAGTTTAAAAACCAAGGGCAGCCTGCATATCGGAGATAAAGCCAAAGTTACGGCGGAAATTGAAGCCGGTGACGCGAAAATCAGCGGACAGGTTAACGGCAATGTTAAAATCAAGGGCTATTTGGAAATCATGGCCGCGGCTAAAATTTTCGGCGATGTTGAAGCGTCAATCCTGTCAATTGAGCGCGGAGCAATCTTAAACGGCAAATGCACAATGGCAGCAGAAGGAGCGGCTAACGCTAAGAAGGAAAAAGAATAAAATATGCACGTCTATATCTACGATTCTTATGTGAATCAAAAAAAATACGACAAACTTTTGGCCTCTATTGAAACCCGCATCACCGATCTTGGCTTGAACGGCAAAATTTGCCGCTTAGGTTTAATGAAAAACATTGTTAGTTTGGTGGATACCGAACTTAAGCGGGGAGCGAAAACCATTGTCGCGGTCGGCAATGACAGCACCGTAAGCCAAGTAATAAATTCAATGGCCGGCAGCAGCGTTCCTTTGGGAATTATTCCGATGGGCAAAGACAACAACCTGATTGCCGCCGGTTTAGGCATTGGCTTGGAAGAAGAGGCCTGTGATATTTTATCAGCCAGAAGAATCACCAAGCTTAATTTGGGCCAAGCCAATAATTTATATTTTTTGGCCAAAGCCGCCATAACTAACAAGGGGACGGTTGTTGAAATTGACAAAAATTATTCAATTGAAATTATGGGTCCGGGCGAAATAAATATTATTAATTTAAATATCAACAACGAGCCCTTGCCTGAAAAAATTAAAATTGACCCGCAAGATGGAATCTTGGAGCTCTTTATCAAAACCAAAGATTCAAAAAGCTTTTTTAAAAAAATAACCGGCCAATCGGTTTTTCCTTTTAAAACATTAACCATCCTCAATGAAAGCCATCCCATCATTCTTGATAATTCAATCAAGGTTCCGGCTCCGGCGGAAATCAGCATTGCCAAGCAGAAGCTGAATGTCATCGTGGGCAAGGGCAGGAGTTTTTAATTTAATCACAAATGTCTTGTTTGCGAAGTTAGACCCGCGCTGGCTCCATAGTGGCCGCAGCCCTATGGAGCTAAAATGCAGGCCTCGGCGGATAATAAAATGATTTTTAGAATATTAAAAGGCCCGCACTCGGGCTCCACAGTCCCGAAGCGTCGGGAACTATGGAGCCAGCGAAGTTTTTAATTTAATCGTAAACGTCTTGTTCGCGAAGTTAAATAAAAAAATTAATAAGTTCACATATAATTTGTTAGGCATAATTGTCGAGCCGAGCAAAAAATTTATTAACATAATAATTATTATATTTCTATGAAGTATAAATTACTATTATTAATCGCATTATTTGCATCAGTAATATTAATTGCGGGATGCATTAATAAAGATCAAGGTGTTTCCGATTCTGATACTGAAAAAAATTGTTGCAATTTGTGCACCACCCTACCGTCTGACAAGCCTAGTTGTTGGGTTATATTAAGCGCGAATAACGGTCCACAAAAATGCATAGATTTCTTTAAAGATAACCCAAAAATGATTTCAGAATGTGAAGAGATACAGCAATAGCTCGGCTCGGCAACTTCTCCGCTTTGCTCCGACCACATTGCACTTGAACTTTATTACATTCGGTCTCGACACAATCTCCTCTCAAGGGACTGTGCCGCGGCAATGAGCAGTAAAAATATTAATTTATGGCAGTACGGGTTAAAATAACAAATACAAATAATGAAATATATTTTGTTACTTTTACAATATTAGATTGGAAGCATATTTTTATCAGCGATAAATATTGCTCATTGGTTTATAAATGGTTTGATTACATGCGCGATAAATACGGCAATAAAATTTACGGCTATGTAATAATGCCCAATCATCTGCATTGTATAATTAAACTGTCAACAGCAGCGCCGGATATTTCAAAATTAACGCAAAACGCCAAAAGATTTTTAGCCTATGGAATAGTGGCTCAACTGGAAAAGGACGGAAATAGAGAAATGCTGAATTTTTTCAAAGCAAAGGCCGATGTCAAGAGTAACGCAAAACATAAAGTGTTTAAGAAAAGGTTTGATTCATTAATAATCCAGTCGCAAAAATTCTTTTTACAGAAATTAAATTATATTCATAACAACCCTTGCCATGAAAAATGGGGTTTAGCGGAGAATCCGGAAGAATACTTATATTCAAGCGCGTCTAATTATATTTTAGGCAAGGGGTATTACGCGGTAGATATTATGGATTTTTAAAAAATTTCACGGCGGCACAGTCCCTTGCGAGGAGACTGTGCCGAGACCAAAAAATGCCGAGACCAAAAAATTATTAAAATAAAAATTCACGGCGGCACAGTCCCTTGCGAGGAGACTGTGCCGAGACCAAATTAATTATTGTTTGCATTGTCAAAATGAAAATTTATAAATACATATTGGAAGCGACGGTGTTTACTTGCGGCGCGGTTGTTATGATTTTTGAGCTTGTCGGCTCAAGAGTGCTTGGACCGTATTTCGGGACCTCTATTTTTGTTTGGACTAGCTTAATAGGCATTATCTTGGGAAGCCTTAGCTTGGGTTACTATCTTGGCGGAAAAATCGCGGACAAAAATCCCAGTTTTCATAATTTATCTTTGATTATTTTTTTATCATCAATTTTTATCGGGCTTGCCATTATTATTAAGGATCCCCTGCTTCTTATTTTGCAGAATAATTTTACCGGCGCTAAAACAGGATCAATTCTCGCGTCCTTGATTTTGTTTTTGCCAACCAGCGTATTGCTGGGAATGGTTTCTCCTTATGCCGCGAAACTTAAAATAGACGACTTAAGCACTTCCGGTTCAATGGTGGGAAATCTTTACGCGATATCCACCACCGGAAGCATAGTGGGCACGTTTCTTTCCGGATTTTATTTAATTCCGCGATTCGGGACGAACAAATTGCTGATTATACTGTCAATAACATTAATTATTATTTCCATGCTTCTTTCCGCGAAACAATTTATTAAAATTAAATTATACGCTTTAATAATCGCTTTATTCGGCTTGTTAACGATTAGCGGATTTAATTTTATATCTGAAAAAAATGAATTCGCGGACATTGACACCGCCTATAATCGCATTTGGATTTATAACCACAAAGACGCAACAACAAACAAACCAGTAAAAATAATGGGGATTAACAACGAAAACCAATCATCAATGTTTTTGGATAGCGATGATCTGGTTAACGAGTACACAAAATATTATCACTTGGCAAAACACTTTAATCCCAATTTCAAAAAAGCTTTAATGTTTGGCGGAGCGGGATATTCATATCCGAAAGATTATTTAAACAAGTACCCGCAGAACACAATAGATGTGATTGAAATAGATCCGATGGTTACCGAGCTCGCGAAAAAATATTTTAATTTAAAAGAAAACCCAAGATTAAACATTTATCACGAAGACGGCAGAGTGTATTTAAACAAAACGCGAGAAAAGTATGACGCGATTTTTGGCGATGCTTTTGGCTCGCATTATTCCGTGCCGTACCAATTAACAACAAAAGAAGCGGCGCAAAGAAAATATGATATACTGAATAATAACGGGGTTGTCATTTTGAATATTATTTCTTCAATTGAAGGCAAGAAGGGGGAATTTTTAAGAGCGGAATACGCAACCTACAAAAGTATTTTTCCGCAAGTTTATTTGTTCCCGGTAAGACAACCTGCTGACGGAAAAGAAGTCCAAAACATAATTTTAGTGGCGTTAAAATCAAAAAATGATCAAGTTTTTAATAATAGCGACCCGAAACTAAATGAATATTTGCAACATCTGTGGAAAAAAGAAATTGATGCCGATATGCCGATTTTAACTGATGATTACGCGCCGGTGGATTACTATATCAGTAAAGCGATTTAAAAGGAGGCTCGCTATTGCTAGCAAGCCTCTTGTTTATATTTCTCCCCTAAGCTCTTTCATTACCCGAGCAACGGTGGAGATTTCTTTTATTAACGCTCCGTTAGTTCCTGTCGTAAAAAGTGGCAGGCCATCGCCATATCCGATGGCGGCTAACAGCGAATTACAGATGCAAAAATGACGCTCCGGATCGCTCTTTGCCGGACAATCTCTGTCCTTGGGTTTTATATAGCCCTTGTCGCAAATATTTTTGCGCCATTGATTATGCGTAAACGCGGGAGAACTTTTAATCACCCTGAACGGAAGCCCGCTTGACGATCCCGGGTAATTTTGAGTCGGGTATGCAACAATAATGCCTTCTGCGCCGCACTTGACAAGCTCTTGCTTAAACAGCGGACTTGCTCCGCTTTCTTTTGTGGCAAGAAGCCTTGTGCCGAACTGCGCGCCATCAGCGCCTAAGGCATGCCAGCGTAAAATGTCAGTATGGTAAAATAACCCGCCCGCCACAATTACCAGAATACCAAGAAAGTTGGCATATTGCTTTATAGGTGGAAATAAATTTTCCAACTTATTTTCTTCTAAATCTATTTCTCCTATTTTAACCCCCAAATGCCCCCCCGCTGATTGGGGACCTTCCAAAATTACCGCATCAGGCAAACGATTATGCCTGCTTTTCCATCTACCACAAATAATTTTTAAAGCCCTATCTGAAGAAACAATCGGTATTAAAGCAACATCTTTATTGCCAACAATTTCCGGCAATCTTAAATGCAATCCGGCGCTTGCCATAATAAAATCAACCCCTCCATCTACGGCGCCCAGCACGGAATCTACATAATCCCTAACAAGGGCTTGCATTATATTTATCCCGACATATCCTCCTCCGGTTCTCCTTTTAACCTCTTTCACCGCCCAGCAAGTTGCCTCGCGTGTCGGCATTTTTTTCCCTGTTTCAAAATACACAAGTCTGTCAATGGCCGCGCTGGAAAGCGTTCCCAGCCCGCCCTCCATAATCACGGCAACAACCAAATCCAGCCACGATACTCCAACGCCCATGCCGCCTTGAACTATGGATGTTGCGATTTCTCTCCCTCTGATAGTAAGTTTTGGTAACGGCATTTTATATCCCCCCTTTTTTTATTTTTTATTTGAAAGTGCGAATAATTAATATTAATATTTATTTTCACTATAACATATTTATTAATAATTTTCCTTAAAATAAAATAAAACGAGACTTACGAATCTCGCCTTTAATTAATTTTGCTCTGCTTTGTCATTCCCGCGAAAGCGGGAATCCAGATTTTATTCGCTTAACGCCTAGATTCCCGCTTTCGCGGGAATGACAGTAAAATAGTGTTTCGCAATTCAAATTGATTAACTATTTAATTACTTCTCCTTCAATAACTTTATCATTTTTAACTTCTTTGCGCTTAAAAATATACAATTGCTGAAAAGCGGTTAAAATTGTGGTAGTAAGCCAATAAAGCGCCAGGCCGCTGGAGAACTGCATACAGATCACAACGGTTAAAATAGGCATAAAATACAGCATCTGCTTGTTCATAATCGCCATTATATTTTCATCTCTGGAACCTTCCGATTTTATCTCCGGGCGCTTGGTTATCATCATTTTCGCCTGCCAAAACTGGGCAAGCCCGGCTAAAACAGCCAAAACCATATTGGGTTGCGACAAATTAAGAAAACCAAAAGATATTACTTTTAATGCTTCCGGCCTGCTGATAAAAGAATAAACCAAATCCAAAGCTTCTCCGTTTAAACCGTCGCGAAAAACTTGGAAAACCGCCCATAAAAACGGCAGCTGAATAATCAGTGGCAGGCAGGAAGAAAAAGGATTGACTTTTTCCCGCTTATACAGCTCCATCATCGCTTTCGCCTGCTCTTCTTTTTTATCAGCGTACTTTTTCTTTATCTCGTCAATTTTTGGCTGAAGTTCCTGCAATGCTTTCTGCGATTTGATTGACTGCTTGGACAGCGGCAACAGGGCTAACTTTATAATTACGGTTAAAGCGATTATCGCCAAGCCAAGATCGTGCCCGGGAATAATATTATATAGCCAAATCAAAAGATTGAATATCGGCTGATAGAAAAATGTCTGAAACATAATTTTCTAAAATTCTAAATCAAAAATCATTTAACCGGATCCCATCCTCCCTTATTCCAGGGGTTGCAGCGCGTTACTCGCCACAGGGCTTTTGCGCCGCCTTTTATCACTCCATATTTTTCCACGGCTTTTATGGCGTATTCCGAGCAAGTGGGGCGGAATCGGCAATAGCCGTAAGGAAAAAGCGCCTTGAAAAAACCATGGTCAAAAGATAATGTCCGTTGATATAATTTTAATATCTTAATTACAAAATAACGCGGGTATTGAGCTAACATATATTTATTTATACAGCCCCAATCTTTTAAAATGCCGGCTAATTGACTCCTCTATCTCCTGATAATTCTTGCCCAAAATATCCGGCAAACTGATAATCATAATATCATAGCCGGATTTTATTTTATCTAATCGCGCCCTTATTATCTCTCTGATTTGTCTTTTAATTTTATTGCGTTCAACGGCTTTTTTGCTGATTTTAGCGCTAACTACAATGCCAAAACGGCTTTTGTCTGATTGGTTCCGTACCGCTTTAACCCCAATAATCTTATTAAAACCGGCTTGCCCGTGTTGAAAAACATTATTAAATTCTTTGTCTTTTGTTAAACAGTTAATTTTAGGCAACATAATTATTTTGTCAATTTTTTTCTGCCCTTTGCCTTTCGCCTTTGAATCACGTTTTTTCCATTTTTGGTTTGCATTCTTTTTCTAAAGCCATGTTTCTTTTTGGCGCGCTTAACATTGGGCTGATATGTTCTTTTTGGCATATAACTTTGAATTACGAATTAAAATTTAATTTCTTTATTACAAAGCATAACACTTCTGTTTTAGTTGGTCAACCGCGATTTATTATTAATTTATTATTATCCACTTTTTATCAACAGCTTGTAAACATTGCCGGGTATTTTACAATTATTATTTTGCTGTTATAATGCTTTTAGGCAATCGCGCCTTGGCCGCAGGCTAAAAATATTCAATTAATACTTTTAATAATTAACTTCCTCATGCTATGAATAATGAACAACTTTGGCAAGCTGTTTTAGGCGAAATAGAGCTAAATTTATCAAAAGCTAATTTTACCACTTGGTTTAAAAACACTTTCATTTCTTCTTATGAAAACGGCAAAATCGTTATCAGCGTTCCCAACGCTTTTACAAAAGCTTGGCTGGAAAAAAAATACCATAAAGAAATAGCCGGCGCAATCAACAACATCGCCGGAGAAAATATAAAAGAAATTTTTTACAAAGTTGAAACTAAAAAAGCCGGCACGATCAGCGAACTTTTAAAAAAAATGGATATAAAAAAAGACGGCGCTATTGCCAGCAAACCCATCGCCGTTAACCGCTTTGGCTTAAACAGCCGCTATACTTTCAATAATTTTATAGTAGGCAAAAACAACGAGCTGGCCCACGCTGCCTGCCAGGCGGTCGCCACCAACCCGGGCTACGCCTATAATCCTCTTTTTATTTACGGCGGCGTGGGATTGGGCAAAACCCATCTCTTGCAGGGAATCGGCCACGAGCTGTCAAAAAAAACGGATAAAATTCTTTATGTAACTTGCGAAAGATTCACCAATGACTACATCCAGGCGGTGCGCAACGGCCTTGCCAAGGATTTTAAAGACCACTACCGCAACGTTGATTTGCTGCTGATTGACGACATTCAGTTTATGGGCGGCAAAGACGGCACCCAGCAAGAATTTTTTCATACTTTCAACGAACTGCACCAAACCAACAAACAAATTGTAATCTCTTCCGACAGGCCGCCCAAAGCCATCCCCGCGCTGGAAAAAAGACTGCTTTCTCGCTTTGAATGGGGCATGATAGCGGATATATCATTACCCGATTTGGAAACCAGAATGGCCATACTTGAAGCTAAGTGCAGAGAAAAAAACTACCTCCTTGAAGAAAATATTTTAAATTATATCGCTAATAACATCCAAAGCAATGTCAGAGAGCTGGAAGGAGCGTTAAACCGCTTAATCGCCTATTATGAATTTAATAATTCCATACCCACTATTGAAACCACTCAAAGCATTCTAAGTAATATTATTAATGATTATCAATCCAAGTCAACCACGCCAAAAATTATACTTGAGGCGGTGTCAAAATATTTTGATATTCACATCAAAGACATAATCGGCAAAAGCCGCAAAAAAGAATTGGTTGTTCCGCGCCAAATCACAATGTATTTAATGAGAGAGGAAATTAACACCTCTTTTCCGACAATCGGACATGAAATAGGCGGCCGCGACCATACCACGGCTATGCACGCTCACAATAAAATCCGCAAAGAAGTTAAAGAAAACGAAAGAACAAAACAAAACATAAATTCCATCAAACAGCTAATCTACAACAACTGTTAACAACCGGTGTTAAACCCTGTTTATAAACACTGTGGTTGTTTTGGATAAACCTTTATTTATTAAAAAATTCAATACTTATCCAAATTCCGCCAACAGCTCCGCCCTTGTTGTCTACAGCTAAATCCACAGTTTGTTTAAGAACATTTTATTTAAAAATAAGCCAAATTTAACCGCGTTTTCACTTTTTCAACACCCCTTATTATTACTGTTATTATTTAAATATTTATATAATATATAATAACTTAAAATTATGAAATTCATCAGTTTGCAAGAAAATTTAAAACAAGGGCTTTTTACCGTGGGCCATATCGCCGGCAAAAATATTAATCTGCCCATACTTAACAACGTGCTTTTAAAAGCGGAAAAAGGAAATATAAAATTAATCGCCACTAATTTAGAAATGGGGGTTGTTAACACGATCCGCGGCAAAATAGAAAATGAGGGAAGCTTTACTGTTGATTCAAAAATAATTTCCGACTGCGTCAATTTGCTGCCGAATAAAAAAATCAATATAGAATTAAAAGACAGAAGCTTGGTGGTTGACTGCGAAAATTACAAAACAAAAATAAAAGGCCAGCCGGCGGAGGATTTTCCCTTAATACCGGAAGTGGATAAAGAAATTTTTTACAGCGTCCAAGCGGATGAATTTAAAAAAGCTTTAAGCCAAGTAATTTTTGCCGTTTCGCTAAATGAATCCAGGCTGGAGTTGTCAGGGGTTTTATTTGTTTTAAACAATAACGCCAAAACGGGCGGGTTAACAATGGCGGCTACCGACAGTTACCGTTTGGCGGAAAAAAAACTCAATATTAAAACAAACAGCGAGGAAGAAAAAAGGATTATTATTCCCGCGAAAACGCTTCAAGAGCTGATTAGGATTTTATCGGGCGCGAAGGATTTGGAAAATATGGAAAAAGACGATGAAATAAAATTTTATATTTCAGAAAACCAAATTTTGTTCACCTATGGCTCAACCGAACTGGTTTCACGGCTGATTGAAGGCCAATATCCGGATTACGAGCAGATTATTCCGGCTAACGCCAAAACAAAAATTAAAATTGACCGGGCTGAACTTGTCAGGGCGGTCAAGGTGGCGGCGATTTTTTCAAAAACCGGCATCAACGACATTAATTTGGATTTTCCGGCAAGTAAAAACAAAGTTGTAGTTTCCTCCGTATCCGGCCAAACAGGAGAAAATATTACTGAGTTAGACGCTAAAATAAACGGATCGGATAATGGCATGGTGATTAATTGCCGTTATCTGTTGGATGGCCTGAATAATATTGACGGAGAAGAAATAAGCATAGAAATAATAGACAACAATACTCCTTGCATTTTAAAGCCGTCCGCCTCTGCTGAAGCTTCGGCGGGCAAGGAGAAAGACGAGAGTTATTTATATATTATAATGCCGATAAAACAGTAGGGTTAATATTTATTCGCTCGTGTTATTAACTATAATCGTAATTTCATCGCTTTTGGCAACCTGCCCGTTCCAGCCGCGCGCCTCGGCGTAAAGCTTATAAGCGCCGGAAGGCGGGCATTGCTGCCACCGGACAGCTGCTTGGCTATTTTCAACCGGTTGTAAAATAGCGATAGTTTTTGCGTCTTTTTCGCCCTCAGCCGAATAATAAAAAGTTATTTTGGCAACCTGACGGGCGTTTTTTATATCAACCTTTAAGGTCAATGGAAAATCAAAATTTGTTGTTGCCAAACCATCGGAAAGTTCAATAAAGGATATACTGATCTCATTATTTTTTTGCGCTTCGCTCAAGTTTAAATTGAATTCCATTGTTTCTATGGAACAATTGTCAATATCATCGCATACTTTTATTTTGAGCTGATGGAAGCCGTTGTTTAAGAAGTTTATTTCTTTGGCTAAATTAAACGGGTAAGAGTAATTAGCCGCAAGCAAATTGTCGTCAATGTAATATTCGGCGCGGTTAATGCCGCGCGGCGCTGAAATTTTTATGTCAGCAAGCAATATAGGGTCGGTAATGGTTTGATTGTTCGCCGGCTGTATTATTTCTACCGTTGGCCTATTCTCCTGTTTGTGTAAATTATCATATTCGGTCGGCGGGGTTGAGCTGGCAAGGCCCTGTTTTTCCGCCCAGGCAAGCACCGGTTTTTCCCAGAGTTCAAACTGCGGATCGTTCGCGGGATTATCGGGTTGTTTGCCGAGCGGGTCGTCTTTGTTAATATAATATAAAATACAATGGTCTTTTCTGTATTTTTTTTCTTCAATAAAATTCTCCGGAGTATATTCCGTTGCCAGCAGGCCGGAAGCTTTGTCAATTTTTACGATAGTTTCAAAGTTGGTGTCGCCATCCAGAATCGGCTTGCCGGTTTTCGGTATTTCCGGCTCTTTGAAATATTCTATCGGCGTGTCGCCCAATACTCGCTTCATAAACTCGTGCCAAATCGGCGCCGCCACAACGCTGCCGTCGGCTCCCCGCTTCATTTCCGTATTGTCATTGTTGCCGACCCAGACTCCTGTAACAATTGAGGGCGTATAGCCGATTGTCCAAGCGTCTCTGTAATCATTGGTGGTGCCGGTTTTGGCCGCCACGGGCCGCGAACCCAAGGTAAGCCAGTTGGATTCGCCAAAGACATAAGCGCGCGCCCCGTTGTCGGATAAAATACTATTGGTCATGCGCGCGAAATTGGCGTCAAGCACCTTTTTACCGCCGCTTTCCTTGAATTCCTCAATGATTTTGCCGTTTTTATCTTCTATTTTAAGTATTGCCGCGATTGGCTGCAGCCTGCCTTCGCGGGCGAAAGCGCAATAAGCATTGGCATGTTCAATCAACTTAACCTCGCCGCCTCCCAAAACCAAAGACAGGCCGAAACGGGAGCGGTCTTTCAGCGTGGTATAGCCCAATTCATCCGCTAAATTCAGAACATTGTTTATGCCGGCAAGATAAATCGCTTTAACCGCCGGAATGTTTAACGAGCCGGCCAAGGCCTTTCTGATGGTAACCGGGCCGCGTTCTTGGCTGTCGTAATTATGCGGTTCGTAGGGTTTTGCCGGATCGGTGGAAAAGTTGGTTACCAAATCATAAAGCGCGGTATTCGGAGTATAGCCCTTGATAAAGGCGGCTGTGTACACTATCGGCTTGAATGAAGATCCCGGCTGGCGGGACTGCAGAGTGACATTAACCTGGCCGTCAATTTCATCGTTAAAATAGTCGCGCGAGCCGACCATGGCTAAAATTTGCCCTGTTTTAGGGTCAATTGAAATTAAGGCGGCGTTAGAGGCATTGTATTTTTCCTGATTTTTAGGCGCGATTTCAGCAATAACTTCCTCGGCGATTTTTTGCTTGTACAAATCCAGCGTTGTATAAATTTTCAGCCCCTCCTGCTCAATCATGGCTTCGCCGTATTTTTCAGCCAAGAGTTCTTTGACATACATCACGAAATGGGGAGCGGTGATATTGTCGGTTTGCTCTTTAAATTTAATTTCTTGCTTTTTGGCCGCTTCCGCCTCTTCTTGGCTGATGCGGCCTTGTTCAACCATCAAGTCCAGAATATATTTTTGTCTTTCCACCAACAAGTCTTTGTTGGGTCCGTAGGGCGAATAGCGGGTCGGAGCCTGCGGCAAGGCGGCTAAAACAGCCGCTTCAGCTAAACTGGTGTCGCGCGCGCTTTTGCCAAAATAGCGCCGGCTGGCGGCTTCAACGCCGTAAGCGGTTGAGCCGTAGGGTATTTCATTAAGATACATCTGCAAAATTTCGTCTTTGCTGAATTTTTTTTCTACTTTGTAGGACAAAAGCAGCTCTTTTATTTTTCTGGTATAGGTTTTTTCAGAGCTTAAGACGGCATTTTTAATAAGCTGCTGGGTTAACGTTGAGCCGCCGGCTTTTTGCCTGCGCAAGACATTAGTAACAGCCGTTCTGAACATCGCCCAAAGGCTGAAGCCGCCGTGCTTATAAAAATCTTTGTCTTCAATCGCGATAGTGGCGTCTTTCAAGTATTGCGGTATTTCATCCAGGTTAACCAAAGTGCGTTTTTCCGCTCCATAAATTTCATAAAGAATATTTTCGCCGGTGCGGTCTAAAATCTTGGTGCTTTGAGCTATTTGCCGGTCAATCAGATGGTTTGGATCAGGCAGGCCGCGCGACAGCCAAACAAAAGCAACAAGCCCGGCCAGGCCGCTAAAGACAATTAAGCCGATTATAAAACGGCTTGCCAATTGAAACAGCCGGCTTTTTATTTTAGCCGAGCCGGCTTTAACGCTTTTTGAATTGCCGCCGCTTTTGCCGAATTGATTAGTTTTATATTCGGGCCGGCTTAAATAATATTTTTTCTTTTTATTCCGCCAGCCTTGCGGCGACTTGGTTTTATGGGATATTTGCGGTATAGGCATAAGTTAAGTAATCGGTTAGCTTATAGAAATATCATTATAATTATAGCAAGTTTATCAGCCAAATTCAATCGCGCGCGGCAAATAGTTGCGGCGCTTGTTGTATTAAATATTAAAAAATGGTAAAATATAAACATAGCGTAAGTTGTTAATAACGTTAAAAAAATAAAATATATAATTTAATATACTCGTTATATAAATAAAACTGGAAATTTCTAATAAAAAGATTTTTCAAGTTTTTGCCTAGTACTAGGTATTAAAATTTATACGTTTGTATAACGGGTTAAGACGGCGATAATCCGTAGGAACAGGACATTGTCCTGTTCCCGCCTTAATCGCCGCAAGAAAGGGGGTGACAAATGAACAAGAAAGTATTTAAAAATTTAATCGCCTTTGCCATGGTAATGGCGATTGCGCTCACGGTCGCCACCCCGGTTTTAGCCCAAGTGGATCCATGGGGAGGAACAAAAGATGTTGTTGACACTAAAATCGGCTTAGGCAGCGAAGACCCGAGAGTAATCGCCGGCGCCGTAATTAATGTAATGCTGGGCTTTTTGGGTATTATCGCAGTGGTTATTGTCTTACTGGGAGGCTTCAAATGGATGACTGCGGCCGGCAGTGAAGACAAGGTGGCTGAAGCCAAAAAGCTGATGGCCGCAGGCGTAATCGGCTTGGTAATTGTTTTAGCTTCATGGGGATTGGCCACTTACGTTATAGACATCCTGCTTGAAGCAACTGGCGCGGTCTAACCATAGTTAACAGAACGGTTTATTAAAATAAAAACAATGCAGAGAGATGTTTTACATCTCTGCATTGCCGCTAACATAAAACATAAAACAAGGAACATAGAACATGGAATAAAAAAATTTGTGTTAGGGGTGATGCGGAGAATAAAATAAATAATATATAATTAATTCTTAAAATTCAGTTTCACGACTGATTTAAGAAAGGGGGTGACAAATGAACAAGAAATTATTTAAAAATTTAATCGCCTTTGCCATGGTAATGGCGATTGCGCTCACGGTCGCCACCCCGGTTTTAGCCCAAGTGGATCCATGGGGAGGAACAAAAGAAGCTGTTGAAGCCGAGATCGGCTTAGGCACTGAAGATCCGAGAGTAATCGCCGGCAGCGTGATTAATGTGGCATTGGGCTTTCTGGGCATCATCGCCGTAGTGCTTATTTTGTTTGCCGGCTTCAAATGGATGACAGCGGCCGGAAGTGAAGATAAAGTGGCTGAAGCCAAGAAATTACTGGCCGCCGGCGTAATCGGCTTGATAATTATTTTAGCCGCCTGGGGTCTGGCAACATACGTTATCGACATCCTGCTTGAAGCGACTGCCAATGTTTAGTTGATAAAACAGTTTGTTAAAATAAAATAATGCGGAGATATAAAATATCTCTGCATTGCCGCTAACATAAAACATGGAACATGAAAAATTTGTGTTAGGGGTAATGCAAAGAATAGCTGATAAAATATTGTATTTTATGTTTATTAAGAAAAAAATTTTTTTAATCATTATTTTATTGCTTTTGGCTTTTTTCGCGTTAACTCAAAGTATTGTTTTAGCGGATGATAAATACGGCTTGGAGGCAACTGCCGGAGCGGCCGAATTGTCTACGAAAGATAAAGACATATCGTTAACAATCGGTAAAGTTGTCGGCGCCGGCCTGGCTTTTATCGGCGTCATCTTTTTTCTTTTGATTATTTACGGCGGGCTTTTATGGATGACGGCGCGGGGCAATGAACAGCAGGTTACCAAGGCAAAGGATTTGATTATTTCAGCGGTAATCGGCTTGGTGATAGTTTTATCAGCTTACGCCATAACAAAATATGTCGGCGGAATATTCGGCCAGACCAGCGGCGGGTAGAAATAGATATTTTGTAATTCAAGCTTAAAGCCTGTTGAAGAAAAAATTTTGATAAATAGATTTTTTACGCAGTAACTAATTATGACAAAATTATTGGCTATATCCGCGCGTTTATTTATTGCAGTTAGCTTATTGTTCATATTTAATATAAATTTTATTTTTGCGGAAACCCAGTTTGAAAAAGGCCTAAAGGCCACTGCTGAAGGCACCGGGCATGCTGAAATGGCGGGGCTAAAAGATAAAACCCCTGCCGAATTAATAGGGCAAGCCGTTAACGGAGTTTTGGCGTTTTTAGGGGTAATTTTTTTAATGTTAATGATTTACGGCGGCTATTTGTGGATGACGGCGGCCGGCAATGAACAGCAGGTGGAAAAAGCCAAAGGCGTAATTAAAGACGCTGTAATCGGCTTAATTGTGGTTTTGGCGGCTTACGGGATAACTTATACAATCTATAATTTTTTGCCGAATTAGTTATGAATTTAATTTTATCAAAAAAATTAATATTAACAGCAAGTTTAATTTTATTATGCGCGTTTGTTTTTATTTTCAGCCAGAGCATATCAGCCGCTAATTTAAAAGACGCGTTTGATGCCTCGGACGAAAAACAACCGCTTATGCAAGTTGCGGATAAAGCCGGCTATAAGCTTACTGAAAGCGAAATAGAGCCTATGATTGCCAAAATAATCCAAGCCGCTCTTTCCTTTTTAGGCATTGTGTTTTTGCTTTTAACTATTTACGGCGGCTATTTGTGGATGACGGCGCGGGGCAATGAACAGCAAGTGGAAAAAGCGAAAAATTTGCTTACCGCTGCCGTTATTGGCTTGATTATCGTTTTAGCCGCTTATACAATCAGTTATTTCGTGATTCAAATGCTGGGCGAACAAACATTGAAATCAACGCAATAGAAGTTGAGAGTATTGAATAATTCTATTCTGTCATTCCCGCGAAAGCGGGAATCCAGGAGTTAGCGCATAGAATCTGGATTCCCGCTTTCGCGGGAATGACAATGGATATGAAAAAAATATTTAAACAAATTTTAATTTTAACTTGCTTGGTAGGGATACTGATTTTGCCCTATTTTGTGTTTGCCCAGCAAAGCACGGCGCCGTTAGACAAGCTGAAGAAAGTCGGCGAAGGCGAAGGAGGCTACGCGCCATACAGCGAAACAACTTTTGCCGTAATGGCCGGCACAATAGTTCAGGCGTTTTTGAGTTTACTGGGCATTATTTTTATAATACTGATTCTTTATGCCGGCTATAACTGGATGACTGCCGGCGGGGAAGAGGAAAAAATCAGGAAAGCGAAAGACACGCTGTGGCGGGCGATTATCGGCTTGATTATTATTGTCGGATCTTACGCGATTTGGAATTTTGTTTTTAAGTATTTAATAGAAAGTTAAAAAATCAGCATGAATAAATATGTTAAAAAATTTAATTTATTAATTATTCCAGCGGCAGTTTTGTTGTTAAATTTTAATTTTGTTTCCGCAGGGCTGTTAAGTAATGAAACCGCGTCTGATATTGAATCGCAAGCGCAGGGTTTTAGCGCTTTTGCCGGTTTTGATGACTCTACCACAATAGGCGGAGTTATCGCCGTGGTAGTTCAAGCGTTTTTAGGGCTTTTGGGAATAATTTTTTTGATTTTAATGATTACGGCCGGCTATGAGTGGATGACCGCGGGCGGAGACGAAGAAAAAATAAGGAAAGCCAAAGATACGATTCAGCGGGCGATCATCGGTTTAATAATCATAATCGCCGCCTACGCCATTACCTATTTTGTGTTTAAGAATTTGGGAGGAGTGGCTGGCAACGCTGGTCCGGGTGGCGGTCCATAAATTTAAAATACACCAAATAAAAATAAAAGAGGTAAATCTTTTGGATTTTACCTCTTTTTTGATTGAATAATTGTCATTCCCGCGGAAGCGGGAATCCAGGAGTGGCCGTAATAAGTTATTCCATGTAAATGTACCAGTGGTACTCTTTGCCCATAAAAATATGTTTTTGGGCAGTAACGTGGAATACCCAAGGTTGGCCTATTTGCCGTCCAGCCCGGTACACCGCGCAGGCATATGTGCCTGGTATAAGATTGTCATCTACCGATTCGTTAGGTCCTAACAAATAGCCCTTACGCTCAGGACCGGAAATTATAAAATTATAGCGGGTATATTTGCTTAGGTTGATTACAAGACCGCTATAACCTTGCGGAACACCTTCTTTAAAAGCAACTTGAGCCGGCTGAGACTCAAGTTTTTTAAAAGCCAATTTGTCTTGCTGAATCCGGGTAACTTCTTCGGAACCAGCTATAAAATACCAGTCCCCTTGGGCATACTGCGCCTCGTTGCCATAGAGTGCGCATCCAGCGAGCCCCAGCAACATTACTGCCACAACTGCGATTCCTGCAAAAATTTTTGTTTTCATAATAATCCCCCCTATTTTTTTATTTTTTATTTTTATTAAAATTTGCAAGGTACAGTAATATAAAACAATATCATTTTTTTCTTCGCCTGTCAAGCTTGACATATTTTGAATAATTTGCTACGATACTATGATTTCTTAAAGTGATCCTATCATTTATTGATAGGGTTTTTTGATTTAATTTAAGTTTAGCCAAAAAATAACAATTTATGAGAAAAAAAGGAAAAAAATATAAACATATTATTTCGCTTAAATTAGCTAAATATTTAGACTTAGCGCTGATTTTTATTTTATTATTTGATTATTTGCTTTATCCCCTGCCAGCCATTGCTCAAGCCGACACGGGTAATAATAATTATATTATTGAAAAACAAGTAATTTTAATGAAAATATTAGATGTTGGCGCAATAAGTAAAACTGTTTTTTCAAACAACAGCCAAGAAGAAGAAAATCATTTGCCGGCTAATAACGATCTCAAGGAAGTGAAATTATCCGGCCATTATACTATTACCGCTTATAATTCAGAAGCGGGGCAAACCGATAACAGCCCCTGCATTACAGCGAACGGCTTTAATGTTTGCAAGAATGGCGTAGAAGACACTATAGCGGCTAATTTTTTGCCATTCGGCGCCAAAGTGAGAATTCCCGATTTATTCGGCGACAGGGTGTTTGTTGTGCGCGACAGAATGCACCCAAGGCATAAAAATCGCTTGGATATTTGGATGATAAATTATGAGGATGCCAAACAATTCGGCGTTAAAGTAGCCAAAATTGAAGTATTGGAATAAGCACATAACGCGGACGGGATACGACAAGGGAGTAGCCCGTACGCGTTATGCAATGTTCGTGGCGGATGCGTACGGGCTACTTCGCCCATCAGGGCTCTGTATCCCGTCCGCAAAAACGCAAAACTCACAACAATTATCCCCTGCTGCGGGGATTTTGTTTTTTTTATAGAGCTTGTTATTAAGCTAAAATTTTGTTATATTGAGAGTGTAGAAAACATATCGGTCTGGTAGCCAAGCGGTAAGGCAAGGGTCTGCAAAACCCTCATCGCGGGTTCGAATCCCACCCAGACCTCATAATATAACATTTTTAGTCTACAGCAATCTGGACTTTAAATATTTTAATAAAATAATGTGTTATTTGTAGAATATTCAGTTATTATTATTTAAAGTCCACAGCAATGTAGACTAAAAGTATGTGGATAACTGTGGATAAATTGTTAAGAATGTGGATAACTATTAATTTAAAGTCTACAAAACTGTAGACTTTAAAAGTATATAAAAAAATATTAATATACAATTTAGCTAATGTTAGTATATTGTTTGTAATAATAATTATTTTTCTTTTCGGCTTGATTGATTGTTTATTTTATGGTATATTAATAATAACGCTTCTTACTAATCTGCTTGATCGGAGTTGAATACGATCATTATTAAAAATAAAAACAAAAAAACGGTAGACTCTTTAAATTAATAATATAAGAGGTTTACCAAAGATTGGTAAAAAGCAGCTTTAACAAATTCGACATAAAGCTCCAAATTTTCCCTGAGGATGATTTTCTTGCTTATCAATAAAATGATGAGCCAAGAAATAACTGCTTAGGGATGGGGCTCAGTATATTGGGTCATAAATTCATTTCTTATATAAAGAAGGGCCCTTCCTGGGCCCCTCTTTTTTTACTCGAAACAGCTTGCAAAAAAAATTTTTTTATTATACAATGAAGCCAAGATGATATATCCTGATTAAATTGGGGTTTTAATTTTCAAAAAATATGGACAAAAAGGTAATAGAAAAAATAAGAAAAGATTTATTGAAAAGCAAAAAACAGATTGAAGAAGATCTGGCGGCTTTTACTAAAAAAGACCAGCATGAGAAAGACGAGCACAGAACTCAATTCCCCGACTACGGAAGCAAAAGCGATGAAAATGTGCAGGAGGTTGGAGAATATTCCACTAATTTGGTAACGGAGAAAATTTTAGAAAAAACATTGCGCGACATAGAAGAAACCTTAAACCGCATAGAGAAAGGCGCTTACGGCACTTGCAAATATTGCGGCAAAGAAATAGACGAGGAGCGTTTAATGGCGCGGCCTGTTTCCAGCGCCTGCGTAAAGTGCAAAAACGAATTGCAAAAATCAGTTTGATTTATGTTTTTAACATATTTGGGACTGTTGCCGAATGCCCGATTTGTCCTAAATTCCCATTTTTTGGTAAATTTTTCAAAAAATTTTTTCAGCTTATATTTCATATAAACCTCAAAAATTATTTTAAAAAATTTCCTCAAAAAATGAAAATTTATGCTCAAAAGCACATTCGGCAATAGTCCCTATTCAAAATATAAAATAAGGATGACAGCTTATATTTTAACTGTCATCCTTATTATTTTTGATCGTTTTTTTAAGTTTTTGGCGGTTAATGATTTTTTCAGCAAGCCGATGGAAATAATAGGCGATTCGTTTAAATTAAATTTTGTGGGCAATTTTAATATCGCTTTTTCCTTGCCCCTTGCCGGCTTCTGGTTGAATGTTATTATTATTTTTTTGGTGTTAGCTTTAATTTATAATTTATTATATTTTATTAAAAAAAGAGATTATCAAAAAGCCGATTATCTGCTTTTTATTATTTTTGGCGCTATCAGCAATCTGCTTGACCGCCTGCGGTACGGCTATGTAATTGATTATTTTGATTTAAAATATTTTACGGTTTTTAATTTGGCCGATGTTATGATTGTCGGAGGAGTTATCGGCTTGGGATGGCTGATCCTGTCTGTCGGCGGACAAGTGGTAAAAAAATAATTATTCTTTTATTTTCATCCTTGTTTATTATTCCAATATATTTTGTCTTTTTAGGCAAGATTTTTTTTATTTTATCAGCCCATTCTATAACTGTTACGGCATCGGGCCGGTTAAAATATTCTTCCGCGCCGATGGCGATTAAATCTTGAGGAGTTTTAAGGCGATAAGCGTCAATATGGATTAAATATTTGATATTTGGATATTTAGTTTGATATACCTTCATCAATACGAAAGTCGGGCTGGTTATATTTTTTTTAACGCCCAAGCCGGCCGCCAGCCCTTTGGCAAAAACGGTTTTGCCGGCGCCAAGATCGCCTGTAAGGCCGATGATTTTTCCGCCTTTAAGCCGTTTAGCGAATTTTTTGGCGAAATTAAATGTTTCTTTTTCCGAGTTGGTAATATGTCCCATAATAATATTTTATCTTATTATCAACATAAAATAAAGACAAGCTTTGTTGAACTTGTCTTTATTTGTGGGCGCACAAGGGATCGAACCCTGGACCTCTTCGGCTTGCCCGCCAAAATTTTTGTGGGCTCGTTCAGACTCGAACTGAAGACCTTCTCGGTGTAAACGAGACGCTCTAACCAACTGAGCTACGAGCCCAAAATTTTAGGCGGGTGAATAAACGAAGCGCTCTAACCAGCTGAGCTACGCGCCCTTTTACGTGGGCATGAGAGGACTCGAACCTCCAAGCCCTTGCGAGCACCAGCCCCTCAAGCTGGCGAGTTTACCAATTTCTCCACATGCCCCAAGTTTTAAGCGGCCTTCACTTCTTTTAATTTTTTCTTATAGCCGCGTTTCAGGTAATATAATTTGGCGCGGCAGACCTTGGCTTGCTTTTTAATCTCAATTTTAGTAATAGTCGGCAGGTTTAAAGGAAAAATTTTTTCTACGCCGACTCCATCGCTTACTTTCCTGACCGTGATGGCGCCGCCGGCTTGTTTGCCGTGTTTTTTGGCTATAACCATGCCCTCAAAATATTGTATTCTTTCCTTTTCTTCTCCTTTGGGGTTAAGCTCTTTAATTTTTTGGTGCACCCTGACGGTCATTCCCGGCTTAATATCGGGAATAATGCGCTGTTTCGGCTCATCGGCTGTTTTTTTATCCTTTTGTTCCGCCTTTTTTTCTTCGCTCATAATTTTATTCGGTAATTTAAATTTAAAAATAGAACACTAAAGTCCTATTTTTAGATTAAATCAAAGTTATTTATTACCTAAAAATATTATAATAATTTTTATGATTTGTCAAGCCGGCCAGGGCGCAATTTCAGCTTCTTTTTTATGATTTTGGCAACATCGTTTACGGCTTTGTTTAATTCGCCTTCTTTGTTTATCACCTTATAATCATAAATATTTTTATGTTTGAGAAACTGCTTGGTATAATCCATTCTTTCCTTGATAAATTTTTCAGAAACGTTTTTCCCTCTTTGCCTGATTCTTTTTTCCAGATTTTTTAAAGGGGCGTAAATCAAAATAGCCGTTATGCCGGGTATTAATTTTTTAGCGGTTATCACCCCTTTATATTCCATTTTCCAAATGTTGATTTTTTTGCTTCGTTTTGCCCTGTTGATTTCCCGGCGCGCAACTCCGTAATAATGGCCGTTGTATTCCTCAGCGTGTTCAAAAAATTTATTTTCTTTTATGGCTTTTTTAAATTCGGTTTTGCCAATAAAATAATACGGATTTTTTTGCGATTCTCCGGGGCGCATCGGCCTGGTTGTCGCGGTTATTACCCGCTCAATCGGCAGTATTTTTCGCAGGCCTTCAATAACACTGTCCTGGCCCGATCCGGACGGGCCGGAGATAATGAAAATATTAGACATACGCGCGAAGCTTAATTTATAATAATTATTTTAATTTTTGCAGAAACATATTTAATTCCTCGGGCAGGCCCGCTTTAAAATGCCGCCTTTTTTCGGCCAAGTCGTCAAAAGACAGTTCTCTCGCCGCTAAAAATATTCTGCCAAAGTTTAGTTTTTTGTTTTTTTCCCTTGTTTTTTTTGTTCCGTACAGATCGTCGCCGACTACCGGATGGCCGTAAGCCGACATATGGACCCTTATCTGGTGGGTGCGCCCGGTTTTGATTTTTATTTTTAACAAGGTGTAATTTATAAACCTTTGCTTGACTTCAAACTCCGTAACCGCCCGCCTGCCTCTTAGCTCAAGCTCGCCCTTGACGGTTTTGGGCAAGGCCGCCATCCTGCCGCTTCTGACGCTTCGTTCAATCGGGAAATCAATCACGCCCTCATCCCTGGCGATTCTGCCGTAAACCAAAGCGATGTATTTTTTATCCACGGTTCTTTTTTTAAATTGTTTTTTTAAATGGTCAAACGCTTCCTGCGTTTTAGCGATTGCCATAAGCCCCGACACTTGCTTGTCCAAGCGGTGCATAATCCCGGGCCGGCTCGGGTCCTCGCCTATTTTAGCCAGCTTGGGATATTTTTCCAATAATTGGTCGGACAAAGCCGGTTCGTTAATATGCTCGGCGCCATGAACCAGCAGGCCGGCCGGCTTGTTGATTATTAAATAATTATTGTCTTCGTAGATAGTTTGGTATTGTTGAGTCATATTATTTTTTCAAATTCCTCCGCCATTTTGTCAATAGTAAAATGTTCGCCGGCCATTTTTCTGGCATTTTCCCCAAGCTCAAGGCGCAGGCGCTTGTTTTTGTATAACGCGATAATTTGCCGCGCCAGCATCTCATTGTTGTTCGCTTCAACCAATATTCCGTTTTGCCGGTTATGAATCATATCTTCAAAGCCAAGGCCGCCAGGCCCGATAACCGGCAAGCCGGCAGCCATGGCGTTAAGGCATATTTCAAAAGCGGTTAAGCCGGGAATTTCGCCGGAAACGACAAAAATATCAAAATTATCAAGCCATTTTTTTAAATGGGCATGTTCGCCTTGGCTCGGCGAGTCCGGTTCTCCAACAAACCAGACTAAATTGTCAATTTCCATTTTTTTGGCAAGCCAGATTAAATTTTTTCTTTTCGCGCCGCCGCCGACAACGATTAACTGCAAATCGGGGATGATCGTCAGGCAAACTTTAATAACTTCAAGCAGATTTTTAATCTTTTGTCCCGAGTTTTCGGGATTTAAGTCGGCAACGGTGCCTATGGCAAAATATTTGCGCTTGCGGCTGTGTTTGTCTGTTTGGGCCAATTTATCAAATATCGTATCCTGGTATTTCCATTGGTTTAATCTAATGCCGGGTGAAATGGTTTTTATATTATTTTCATTAAAACCAAAATTTTTCAGCTGAATTTTAGCGAGATTGGTAAAGGTTATCAGCGTTGCTCGCTTTGACAATAATTTATAAAACTGAAACAGCGGTTTGCGCAAGAGTTTGTAATCAAGATCAGGGCGTTCAAGCCAAATGGTTTTAATTTTTAAAATTTTCGCGATTGGCGCGATGATTATTTTTTCATTCCAGTTCAGGCAAATCGCGGTTGTAATTTTTTTGCTTTTTTTGTAATACAATAAAATCGCCGCGGATAGCAAAAACAATACCGGCAATAAGACAAAAAATATCATTTGATTAAATCGGCTGTTTAATTTCGGGCCGAAGTATGTTTTTTCCGCCGGCCAGCGCTTTTCATTAAAATAGTTTAATAAATCAGAGCTTGCGGAAAGCAAATATAATAAATGGCCCCTTTGTTTTAATTCTTCAAAAAGATTAAACAAGGGCTGATTATTTTCCGCGGAAGAGTTGATAATTAGAATGTTTTTAGGCATAATTATTTATTCAATAAGCTCGTTATATCCTCTTTTGTTATCCCTTTAAATAAGTAAAGCGTTATAAAATACACCGCCGTTGCCAGCGCTAAAGCTAAAAATAGATTCCAGCCGGAAGCTGAATAAAGCGCGCCCGCCATAACCAACGAAGCGGCTAAAATTTTCGCGGTTGGCTTTAAGCTCGGCAGAAATCCGGAGTATTTCCAAACCAAATAGAAAGAAGCCAAAGCGATAGTAATCTCGCTGTAGATTGTCACCCAGGCCGCGCCGAAATAGGAGTAGCGGGGTATAAGGATTAAATAGCCGATAACCGCCGTAACAGCGGTAAAAATATAAAAGCCGATTATTTTCTTTTGCTTGTCAAGCGCTATTATCGCGTGGGCGAACATGCACCCGAGAAAAATAATGCCGGCCGCCGCGATTAAGACTTGCAGAATCGGGCCGGATGCTTCAAAGTCAGGCCCGGCCACTAAAACCATAATATCTTTAGCCGTAAATTGCGCGCCGACAACCAAGGGGATGGCGAACATAGCCATCATGTCAAATGATTTTTGCAGGACATTGTTAAAGCCCTGTTTTTCGCCTTTTGCCCAGCGGGCGGTTAAGATCGGCAGGATAAGACCGGCGAACATAAAGGGCATAGTAATCAAAACATCAATAACTCTATAAGCGGCGCCGTAAATTCCGACTTCGGCGATAATGCCGATTTCAGACGGCCGCTTAATCAGCGACAAAAGCAAGGTGTCGGTTTTTAAATAAATCAGATTGAAAATAATGGTTATTGCCAGCGGCCATGATTTTTTCGCGATTTCGCGCCAGACCGCGAAATCAAAACACAATTTAATGCGGGCGAACCGGCGGGAAAACAGATAATGCAATAAAAAATTAACAGCGCTGGCCGCGACGGCGGCAACGAGCATATTAAGCAGTCCCAGGTCAAGATAATAAACCAAAATTACTCCCGCCGCTAAAATAATCTTGCCGGCCACTTCGGCGATGGAAACCTTGTCCATGCGCAAATTTTTTTGGAACAAACCCGTTAAAATTTGGTTCAGAGCGATAAAAAAGAAAGAAAGCGAGGCGATTGCCACGCCAAGCTTAATAATCGGCTCGTAAGGGAAGAAGATTACCGTAAGAGGCGCGATCCCCAAAAAAACAACGGCTGAAATTAAGCGCAAGCTGAAAAGATTGCTTAAAATTTTATTTTCATCAACATTCGGCTGGCTGATCATTTGCACTGTGATGAGAGTAAGCCCGAGATCGGCTATAATGCCGAAAAAAGATAAAAATGTGACAATGGTTGTGTATTGGCCAAATCCTTCCCGGCCCAAATACCGCGCCATTACGGCGATGGCTATCAGGCCCAAAATCGTGGCAATGATTTTGCTGATAATTTGTATTATCGTATTGTAGGCCACTTTCGTGGATAAACGCATAAAGATTGTAGTTTTTATTGATTTTAAGTATAATATAATTATAGTCTTATTTAATTATAACATAAACAATATGAAAATTGCCAAAAAACGTTTTTTAAGCTTTATAATTTTATTTGTCGCTCTTTTAGCGCAGTTTTGTTTGGTCTGCGGCATTGGCGCGGTTAAAGTAAGCGCGGTCGATAATAATTTATGGAACATGGTTCAGGAGGGGGGGTTAAGCGAGGTTGGCACCGAAGTTTACGGTTCTGACGCGCCAAAAGACATAAGGGTAATTGTTGCCAGAATTATACAGGTGGTTTTAGGCCTGTTGGGAATAATATTTTTGGTTATCATCATCACGGCCGGCTATAAATGGATGACCGCGGCCGGCAATGAAGAAAAAGTCAGGGAAGCCAAAGACCAGCTTACAAGAGGCATAATCGGCTTGGTGATTATTTTAGTGGCTTTTTCAATCACTCTTTTTGTCGTTGACGAGATAAGAAAGGCCATTAGCGGAGAGGTCTGGTAATGGTTATGAAATATGCATATAATTTTGTATGTTTAAAAATGCGAGGAGAATAAAAAGAATATTTTTTATTTTAATTATTTTTTTATTTTTAATATTTTTATTAAGCCGCGGCCATATTTACGGCAATAACGAGCTGGAATACGGCATAACTTTTTCCAAAAAGCAGGCTGAAAGCTTGGGTCTGGACTGGCGCAAAGTTTATCTGGCGGCATTGGACGAATTGGGGGTTAAAAAAATACGCCTGCCGGCTTATTGGGATGAAGTTGAAAAAAACGGCAATGAATATTTTTGGGATGATTTGGACTGGCAGATCGCCGAAGCGGAAGAGCGCGGAGCGGAAATAATTTTGGCTGTTGGCGGGCGCTTGCCCCGCTGGCCCGAATGCCATTTTCCCGGCTGGGCCAAAGGGTTGACTAAAGAAGAAAGAGAAGCTAAAATATTAAGTTATATTGAGAAAGTTGTTAGCCGTTATAAAGAAAATAAGAGCATCGCGGCTTGGCAGGTGGAAAATGAGCCTTTTTTAGCTCATTTTGGCGATTGCCCCGAAGTAGACGGTGAATTTTTGGACAAAGAGATCGCTTTAACAAGAAGCTTGGATGTCCGGCCGATTGTGGTTACTGATTCAGGCGAGTTGTCTGTTTGGATTCCCGCGGCAAGGCGCGCCGATATTTTCGGCACGACAATGTACCGCGACACCTATTCGCGGCATTTGAAAATGTATATCCATTATCCAATCGCCCCGGGATTTTTCCGCTTTAAGAAAAATATAACCCGCTTATTCGCCAAACCTGATAAATGGGTTGTAATTGAACTGCAGGCGGAGCCGTGGGGGCCGGTTCCTTACCAGAATTTATCAAAAGAAGAGCGTGACAGAACCATGAATTTGGAAAAATTCAGGGAAATTATTGAGTTTGCCCGCCTTTCCGGCTTTAAAGAGTTTTATTTATGGGGAGTAGAGTGGTGGTACTGGGAGCGCGAAGCAAATGGGGATGGGCAATTGTGGGAAGAGGCGAAAAAGCTGTTTTAAAAAATTTATTTATTCTATGGTTAAAGAAAATAAAATGTACACTATAGGCATAGACATAGGCGGCACAAATATGAAGGCCATTCTTTTTGACGGCGAGAAAATAATAATGGACTACAAGTTGGCGACTCCGAAAGACACTTTGGAGCATTTTATGATTATGCTGAACGCCTTGATTGAGCCGTTAGTTGATAAGGCACATAATGATAAAGTTAAAATTAAAGGCATAGGGCTAGGAATCCCCGGCACCATAGATTATAAAGAGAAAAAAATATTAACTTGCAATAATGCGCATATAATTGACGGAGTAAAATTAGCCAGCCAACTTGAGGAGAAATTAGGCATGCAGGTGAGTATGGATCATGACGTTAGTTGCTTTTTGCGCGCGGAAATGAAATTAGGAGCGGGGCGGAAATATAATAATGCTTACGGCATAATAATCGGCACAGGCATCGGCGGCGCTTGGTGGTTTAATAGTGAAATTTATCAAGGCAGCCACGGCGGCGCCGGCGAGCCGGGCGAGATGGTGATTGACGTGGAAACAGGGCTTAGCCTTGAAGCGGCTTACCATAAGCTTACGCAAAATAATCCTGCCGCTTTGGCGGACGAAGCGTACAGAGGCGATGTTTTGGCGGAAAAAGTGTTTGAGGAAGTCGGCTATAATTTAGGAATAGCTTTTGCCAATATTGTTAATATAGTTGATCCGGAAGTAATTATCATCGGAGGCGGAGTAATTGAATCAAGCGATTTGTTTTTGTCAAAAATAAAAAAAATTATGCGTGAATATATTCATTCAACTGAATCCAAAAAGATAAAAGTAATAAAAGGCAAGTTAGGCGAGCATGCCGGGGCGATTGGCGCGGCGCTGCTCATGGAACATGGAACATAGAACATGGAACAAGAAACAAAAAAACATGCGGAGATTTGCGCATGTTTTTTATTTTTCGTTGCTTGTTTTATGTTTTTTGTTTTGGGTTTTTTGATATTATATTCCAAAGCATCTTTCCAATCTCATCAGCCATAACTAATAACTTATTATAATTTTCTTTTGATATATATCCTTCTGTGTATGAAAAGTAGATTAAATATTTTGATTCCTTTAAAGAGCCATAAGAAATTTCTAGAAAATTTTGAAATACTTTGCAGTTATTTCCCTTTCTTCTGGCATATCCTTCAATAAAATTTAAAATTACTGAAAGTGCCGCCCTTCTTAATTGTGACACTATTCCATATAGTTCTTCTTTAGGAAAATTTTTGCTAACTTTATAAATATCTTTGACATACTGATGCATTTTAATTTTTAAATCATCATAAAAACTCATATATTTCCTTGTTCTATGTTTTATGTTCTTTGTTTTATGCTCCAATTCCTTTAATGACAAAGTTTACCAGCGCGTAGGCGGAAAAAATAACAGCCAGCCCGAGCGTTGCCCAGATTAAAACATTTTTGCCTTTTTGCACTTGTTCCGCGTTGCCGGCGCTGGTCATCCACAAAAAGCCGCCGTAGATAAACATAACCAAGGCAAGAGAGCCGACAATGCCCAACACGGCCTTAATAACGAGGCCGATAAGTTTTTGGGGAGAGGTGTCAGGGAGAGGGTTGGTGAGGGAGACGGTGCCGGCCGTAGCGCTTGGTTGAGGATTAGTCTGTGTCGCAGCAGACACCACTGAGGTTAGAAGGATTAAAAGCGAGAAAAAAGATAAAAATAATATTATTTTCTTCATGTTATTAATAAAAGTTATTAACATAAATCTTATATTTAAATTTTAGCATTATTTTAATAAATAAAAAAGGGGCGTTGAGTTATTTTGTAGTAACTCGCCCCTTTAAGTCGCGGATATTGGTTTATCCGCGACTTTTTACTCTATATTTGAGTTGGAGCGTTTCATCGCTCCATACTCTCGCAATTTCCCCCTTTTCGTTGGCAGTGGTTATTGTAAATTCCATCATCTGGCCATCATATGATGGATTATTGAAATATTTGTTGCCATCTTCGTATTCCACCCAAAATCCTTTGTCAGCGAAATAGTAGATGGTATCTCCCGCGTAAACTCTGAAAAAATCCTGTTTTGCGGGAGTTATCTTAAAGGTCATCCAGCTGATGTCGCGCGGTGACGTGCAAGTAGGTTCTGGTTTTTGAGGCCATCCCTCCCGAAGTATTGTGGCGCCTTTTTCATCTATTTTGCTAATTCTTTCGGGTACCGCCTGCGCTGCTTTTGGTAGAAAACAAGCTACAACATTAGCAGCAAGCATGAATATAACCATGGCAGTTATTATTTTTTTATACCACGGTTTTCTCATCCATTTTATCCCGGTAATGGCAATAATCAAAGAACAAAGCAACATGCCGGGGATTCTGGACGGCTTATTCCAATAAGGGACATAAGTGAAAGCAAAGCAGATTATCAGTTCCCACATCAGGATACTTGCCACAATTCCCAGCCATAGTTTGGCATATTGCAATGCTTTTTCAGGAGCAGTTTTAAAGCGTAAGTATATAATTTCAACCACTACTCCGAAAATAGACGCAAGCGGAGTCCACCACACCACCATTATAAATAGAAAAGGGGCTATCAAGATACCTACAATAGCGTTAGGAACTCCATTTTTAAGCCACACCCCAAGGCCAATACTAATCAAAGAAAGGCCAAAAGAGATAATGATAACCAATAATGTTATTCTGCGTCCCCATCTCCACCATTGCTCCACTCTATCGCGAGAATCGTTAATTACTTCGCGTAGATTTGCAATTTGCCCGTCTTCATACTCCACGCCAAGCCATTGCCAGGTTAACACTAAAAATTCCCAGATAGTCATTTTGCCACCTCCCTATCTTATTATAATATCGTTATTTGCACGGTTTCTTAGAGTTTTTATTCTTGCTCTCATTTTGTCTGCCAAACTAGTCATTACTTTTTGAGCGGCTTCACTTTCTTCAATGTGTTTTGCCACACTAAGTACATTTTTTATTCCTTTTTTAACAGTATCCAAGGAAGAATCCATAATTCCAGCCGCTTCGCATACTTCTTTCATTTGATTTTCGTTGAATCTCGCAAAGCTTTTTAAAAATTCTATGGCAAGATTAGTTTTGATTTCAGTAACCCTTTCTTTTTTAGTAGGCCCGCCTTTTTGACTTGGTATTGTTTCACTTTCCTTTGTTATCGTTTTTGTGTATTCTATGTTAGCGAGCGTTCCAATAACAACACGAAATTTTCTTCTTTGCCAATCATAATCCAGTGAATTTAGAAATTTTGTTATTTTTTCAGCATAATCTTTGCAATCCGGTTCCGCTTCTAGTTTGCCTATAATGCCAAAAAATGCTGTTTCATCAGAGAGATCTAAAATACCTCCGAATTTAATTTCTGGTAATTTTGCCTCAACTTTTTCAGCCGTTTTTTGTGCCATGCCTTTTGTTAATATTTTTTTCATCGCCCCCATGCTAAAAAATTCAGCTAACATATCACTTCCAAAATCTTTTAGAAAATCTTTAATTGCGCCCATCTTTTCCTCCTCTTGCCATTCGGCAATATTTTTTTATTTAATTTTTAAGGTCCGACAAAGCCGAACCTTATTATCCTTCCGCCTTTTACCGCGTAATGTCTGTTAACGCGATGAAAAGCAGAAGGATATAAGACCGACTTTAATATTTTACAATAGCATAAAATAAAAAAATCGTCAAGGTGGCTGACGAATTTTTTGCTAATATTGAATAATATTGTTTATTATTTAAATTTTTCTTTAGGTATTTTTGATTGTTTGATTATGGCTGATAGCGTACCAATATGAATCGGTTTGTTTTTACCGTGCAAAGGAACCGGCGCTATAATTCCTGAATTTTGATGGTGATAAATCGCATGGCTGCCTTTTTGTCTTGATAAAATAAAACCATTATCAAGAAGTATTTTGATTAATTTTTTAGCAGTTATTGGACGCATAAGAAATTTTGGCTTTTGGAGGTAAAAATACTTGGACTTCATCTATAATCGGGCGAAGTTTAAAAACAGGAATTTTTTTTCCTTCGGAAGCCAATTCTTCCAGCCACAACTCTAAAACTTCCTGCGCCTTTTTTTTAGCTTCTTCAAAGGTGCGTCCAAAGGTCACACACCCTGGAAATTGCGGAAATGAAACATTGTACCCGCCTTCTTCAGCCGGTTCAAATATTGCGTGATATTGTAATTTTTTCTTTTGCATATTAGCTGCATTATTATTAATTATAATATAACATACATTAAATAGTGTCAAACTGATAAACCAATTTTAATGTTAGAAATTTTTAGTTTTTTTGCTGTGTTTCTCACGCCAGGTTTCTATTTCTTTATGGTTGCCGGATAATAAAACTTTGGGTACTCGCAATTTTTTGCCGCCGGCGGAAAAAATTTCCGGGCGCGTGTATTGCGGATATTCTAAAACTCCTGGAACGGCATGCGATTCATATTTGGCGCTTTCAATATTGCCCAATACGCCGGGCAGAAGGCGCGTTACTGAATCAACAATCGCCATTGCCGGAATTTCTCCGCCGGTTAAAACATAATCGCCGATTGAAATTTCCTCGTCAACGAATTTTTTAACCCGCTCGTCCACCCCTTCGTATCTGCCGCAGATTAAAATTATTTCATCCAATTTTGAATACTTTTTCGCCATCTGCTGATTCCATGTTTTACCTTTGGCAGACAGAAGTATGAATTTTGAATTTTGTCCGCCAGCTGGCGGATTGAATTTTGAATTTATTTGGGATTTGGGATTTGGGATTTGGGACTTTAAAGCCTTTACGGCTTTGTATATCGGTTCAACCTTCATTACCATTCCGGCTCCTCCGCCATAAGGCGTATCATCAACTGTTTTATGCTTATCGGCTGTCCAGTCGCGCAAATCATGTATTTTAATTTTAATCAGTTTGTTTTCTTGCGCGCGCTTAAGAATGCTCTCGTTAAAGTAAGAGTTAAAAATATCGGGGAAGATTGTAATGATATGAAAAGTCATAGTTTAATTATAACACAAAGCCACAGAATTTTCTGTGGCTTTGCGAATATTTAATTTATTTTTTGTTTAGATTTTTAAGTCATCAACGCTTGAAGTGTCAATGTCTTCGCTCCTTCTGCTTGGCCTTCGGGATCCTTCCGGCTCATAGATCTTTAAATTAATGCGAGCCTGATTTTTAGCTCCGACAATTTTTAATAAAGTTCTGATAGCCTGGGCAGTCTGGCCTCTTCGGCCGATAACATAACCCATGTCGGACGGGTCGATTTTTAATGTTAATAAAACGCCCATTTCGTCCACTGTTCTTTCCGCTGATACTTTGTCAGGGTTGCTGACAATGGCTTTAACGATGTACTCTAAAAATTCTTTGTCTTTGACAGCTTGCTCCATAGTTTTTCTTTTTCTTCCAAATTGACTATTAAATTATTACATCCAGTCAGATTTGAAAGAGCTCTTAATTATTAACTGCCCCATTGTTAAAGGGTTCTATTATAGTATACAATAAATTTTTAATTTGTCAATATGCTTTGTTCCGGTTCTGTCTCCTTCGCTTTTGTCTCGTCTTTTTTGCCTGGCTTAGCCGCCTTTTTCTTTTCCCCCGGCTTTGAAGCGGTTACTTTTTTTCCTTCAATAATCTTTTTTTCAATTAAAAGGTTATTAACCGTAGGAGACATTTGCGCTCCCTTGCTCAGCCAGTATTTAATCCTATCGTTTTTCGCCTGCAGTTGTTTTGTAAATGGATTGTACGAGCCCAAAATTTCCAGCGCGCGGCCATAAGGATCCTTTGTTTTTTCCGAGATTATTAGGCGGTAAAGCGGCTGATTTTTTTTTCCTATTCTTGATAGTCTTATTGTCAGCATAATTTAAATAGTTAGTGCGTTAATAAATTAACTCTTTTAGAATATTAGCTTATTATCATTTTAATGTCAACTATTGAGTATATTTACGATTTCGCTCGAACCTACTTTATCAAAAATTCTTGAAAAAATCCACTCGCTCCGCCCCGCCGCCTGCCGCCGATGACGGCGGCCTGCCTCGCAGAAAAATTTTCTCTACATTTCTTTATTTTACGCGCG
>JAUYAT010000051.1 GCA_030693295.1 bacterium | reverse complement strand
AACGATTTGCTTTTTATACTGGCTTCCCTCGCGCCGAACAAGGATTTAAAACTGGCGGCTGACGCTAAATATGTCTTGGCCGCGGGCCAGGCGGCTGCCGAGCTTGGCGGCAATTTAAGTTTGGCCGCGGACAGCCTGTTTAACAACGATAACGGAAATATCAAAGAAATCCTGGATAATTTTTATTATTACGGCAACAAGGCGGCCGCGAACGCCGAAGATTTAAATTACCAATTAGCGAATATAAATATCAGCGCCTTACCGGAAGAATACCGGGAACAATTCAGCGGGATGCGCGAGAAATCAATTTTTATTGAAAAAAATTTAAATGAAATCGTTGATTTGATTGAAAAAGCCCGAATTTTTCTGGGCAGCGCCGATGACAAGCGCTATTTGCTGGTTTTCCAAAACAACACTGAAATGCGCGCGACAGGCGGATTTATCGGCAGTTTCGCGCTAATTGATTTCCGCAACGGCAAAATTAAAAACATAGAAGTCCCGGGCGGTGGAAGCTATGACACGGAAGCGGGATTATACGCGAAAATAAAAGCTCCGGAGCCGCTGCGGCTGGTTAATCCTTTGTGGCATTTTTGGGATGCCAACTGGTGGCCTGATTGGCCAACATCGGCCCGCAAATTGATGTGGTTTTATGAAAAAAGCGACGGCCCGACAGTGGACGGAGTTATAAGTTTTACTCCCACTGTTATTGAAAGAATGCTTGAGATTATCGGCCCGATTGATATGGCCGGAGAAAATTACAATATTACAATAGACGCGGACAATTTTTTAACAACCGTGCAGGAGCTTGCCGAGCAAAAGCCGGATGTTACCAAACAGCCGAAAAAAATAATCGGAGATTTAATGGCAAAAATAATGGAAGAATTGCCGAAAAGATTAAATAAAGACACTTTGATTAATCTGCTCGGCGCCATGGAGGACAGCTTAAACGAAAAGCATATTTTATTTTATTTTACCGACGATGAACTGCAGAAAAAAATTGAAAATTACGGCTGGGATGGCGGAATTAAAAACACCAATTGGAATTATTTGTCGGTCATCAACACCAATATCGGCGGCGGCAAAAGCGATAAAAGCATGGAAGAAGAGATAAGCCATGAAGCCGAAATTCTTGCTGACGGATCAATAATCAACACATTGGAAATCAAGCGGACTCATACAGGCCGGAAGGGGGAGCAATTCAGCGGCGTGCGGAATGTGGATTGGATGCGGATTTATGTTCCGCAAGGCAGCGAACTTATTTCAGCGAGCGGATTTAAGAGGCCGGCTGATATTTATTTTGAAGAGCCGGATCCGAGCTGGCAAGACGACCCGGATGTTTACGCGGGCGAGGGAGCGGCAAAAACAGATAAAACCAGCGGAACTGAAATTTATAATGAAGCCGGCAAAACCGTTTTTGCCAACTGGTCAATGGCGGATCCGGGGCAAACAGCCGCGATTTATTTAAAATATAAACTACCGTTTAAATTAACGCCAAAAGAAAGTAAGGAAAAAAAACAAATGAAAGATTTATTGCTGGACAAAGCCGTTGAAATTTTTAATCCGGGACAAAAACAGCTTTTGCCCTACGCCCTGCTCGCGCAAAAACAAGCCGGCTCGCGAGGCAGTAAAATAACTTCCACGTTAAAATTGCCTGATAATTTCAAAATCGTCTGGTCTTATCCTGAAAATGCCGCGGCCGAAACGGACGGCTGGGATATAAGCGACAGTTTGAGTGTTGACAAATATTGGGCGGTGTTGCTGGAGAACTAAGAATTACTTTTCATTACAAAATGTTATTCTGAATGACTGCGCATTACTGTCATTCTGAGCCCCGCCTAAGCGGGGCGAAGAATCTCTGGCAAGACGGAAGAAGCAAGATTAAGCCGCCATATGTTATCAACGAATATTTTCGTCTAACCAGAGATCCTTCGCTGCGCTCAGGATGACAAAGAGTGTTTATAATTCTTAATTCGTAATTCGTAATTTATGACAAAACCAAAAACAAACAACAATCAAAACAATGAGGAAATAAAAATTAACAAACAGGAACAGTCCGGCCTTGCTGAATTTATCAACCGTCCGGTGGCGACAGACAAGGAACTGGAAGACTTTGAAGAATTCGTTTCCTCCGCCGTTGAAACTCCGACGGAAGAGGAAGAAGCAAGGGAAGAAGAAGTGGAAGAAAGCCTCTCGGAAATCTACCAAGACGGCAATGGGGGAATGATTGACGTAAAAAAAATGGATATTAAGAAAAAACGGGGATTCTTTTTCTGGTTTTTCACGGCAATTTTTATTTCAGCCGTTTTGGCCGGAGCCGGTTACGCCGCTTATTATTATCTGCAAAAAGGTTCTGATCCGACAAACATCGCGTTTTCCATTGAAGGAAAAAAAGAAGCGCGCGCCGGAGAGGAATTTTTTTACGCCGTTAATTATAAAAATCCGGCTGACAGCGGCGTTAACAATGTTAAAATAAAAATAATGTACCCCGATAATTTTATTTTCATTGACAGTTCGCCGATCGCGAACGGCGAAAACGGCGTTTGGCAAATTGACAGCTTGCCGGCGCGAAGCAGCGGGCAAATTAAAATAAAAGGCAAAATCATAGGCCCCGCGGAGGCCGCGAGCGTTATTTTAGCCGCGATGGCTTACACGCCCGCCAATTTTTCCAGCGAATTCAAGAAAGAAGCTTCTTTTACGACAACCGTCAAAGACATCGGCATTAATCTTGATTTTGATTATAATTCCAGCGCTTTGGTCAATAAGGAAAATGAAATAATTTTAAAATTCAGCGCCAAGGAAAACAATTACTTGAATAATTTCCGCTTAACCGTTGACCAATTGGAAAATATGGAATTTATTCCGGCTAAAAACAACGAAAACAATGAAATAAACCCCGTTAGAAAAGGCGAGGCTCCTTCTGAGAATAAGGAAGCAGGGCTTTCTAACGGGGTAAAATTAATCAAGCCGGGCGTATGGGAAATCAACGCTATTACGGAAAAAGAGCAAAAAATAGCCATTAAATTCAAACTCGTAAAAAAAATCGCCGACACCCAGGAAATTAAATTATATTGCGAAGGAGAAAATGCCGGCCAATATTATAAATTTTTTGAAAAAAATATCAATTATGAAATAATGCAAAGCGATTTAAACTTAACTTTAATCATAAACGGCTCGCGCAACGACCAAGCCGTTGATTTCGGCCAAACATTGAATTATTCAATCGCTTACGCCAACAAGGGCGCGGCGAAAATGAAAGATGTTATAATTATGGCCGTGCTGGAAAGCGGCTTCTTGGATTGGGACAGTTTAAAAGACGGGGCGGGCGGCAAAAAAAGCAACAATACCTTAAGCTGGAGCAAGGAAGAAATTCCCGAGCTGGAAGTTTTGGAAAAAAATGAAGAGGGAATTATTGATTTTTCGGTTAACTTGGCCCGGCCAGATGAAATTACGCCAGGCAAAGATTATCAGGTTAAAAGCTACGCCCAATTCGCGCTCGGCCGAAACAACGGGGATATTTCCGCGGAAAATCAAGACAACCGCGGCAATACGATTATCAATAAAATCAACAGCGATTTAAAATTAAGCGAACAGATCAGATATTTTAACGATGATAACATCGCGGTCGGCACGGGCCTTCTGCCGCCAAAAGTCGGGGAAGCCACAAGCTTTAAAGTTTATTGGGTTTTAACCAATAATCTTCATGAATTAAAAGATTTGCGCGTGGAAACGACTTTGCCCGATTATATTTCATGGGGCGGCAAAAACAGAGCGTCGGCCGGAGCGGTTAATTACGACAGCGAAACAAGAAAAGTAACCTGGCAAATCGGCAGATTGCCGATAACCGTCTACAAGCTTGACGCGGAATTTAATATTTCCCTTGTCCCGTCGGAAGCGCAAAAAAATCAAATTGTCGTGCTTTTGCCCGGCTCGGAAGCGCGAGCCGTTGACGCTGAAACTGAAGCGGCGATCAGCAAATCGTCCAAAGCGAAAACAACCAAACTGGAAGACGATGAAATCGCCAATATGAGCAGCGACGGGCGCGTTGAGTAAATCAAATAATCGCGCATCACTGTCATTCTGAGCCCCGCCTAAGCGGGGCGAAGAATCTCTGGTTAAGCAGAATGAATAATGTTTTATTTGTTTTATAACATTAAGCGCAACTTACCTGAGATCCTTCACTCCGCTTCGCTCCGTTCAGGATGACAAAGTATTGCGTAAATTCGTAATTCGCAGTTTTTTATGTTTAAACTTTTAAAAACTTCTATAAAATCCAAAGCGCGTTTAGGAATATTAAAGACCGCGCACGGAGTTATAGAAACTCCTTTTTTTATGCCTTGCGCCACGCAGGGCGCGGTTAAGACCGTTTCCGCGGAAGAAATAAAAAAATTAGGAGCGCGAATTTTGCTGGCCAATACTTATCATCTGATGCTCCAACCCGGAGAAAAGCTGGTAAAACGGGCCGGGGGATTGCATAAATTTATGGATTGGCAAAAGCCGCTCTTGACCGACAGCGGCGGCTTTCAGGTTTTCTCCCTGGCCGGCGGGAAAAAAAAGAACGGGCAAAATTTGGTTAAACTGACCAGAAACGGCGTCCGATTCAAATCTTACATTGACGGCAAAGAGCATTATCTGACGCCGGAAAAAGCTTTAAAAATCCAAGCCGATTTGGGGGTTGACATCGCGGTTTGTCTTGATGTCTGCGTTAAATTGCCAGCCGGGAAAGAAGATTTGGAAAACGCCGTTGAATTAACGACTTATTGGGCGAAAAAGACGAAAAATTATTTTGAAAAACACTATATGCAGACTGTCAGAAAACCATCTTTCTGTCATTCCCGCCCGCTTCGCCGGAGCTTCAGCGAGGCGAGCGCAAGCGGGAATCCAGGGGAAATACAATTAACTCCTGGATTCCCGATAGGCCTTCGGCCTTCGGGAATGACAGAGTATAAATTTTTCGGACAATCCCCGTTTCTTCTCTTCGCCGTTATCCAGGGCGGCTTGGATAAAAAACTGCGGCTTCAAAGTTTGGCCGGATTAAAAGAAATCGGCTGGGACGGCTACAATATCGGCGGGCTGTCGGTCGGGGAAACCGCGGAAGAGATGTACGGGGTCTTGGATTATCTTGTTCCGGAAATGCCGGAAAACAAGCCGCGCTACCTGATGGGCGTGGGCTACCCCGAAAATATCGTTGAAGCCGTGAAGCGGGGAGTGGATATGTTTGACTGCGTCATTCCCACAAGGGAAGGAAGGCATGGAAAGCTCTTCCTCTGGAAGAGAAATCCCAAATCCCAAATCCCAAATCCCAAAACTTTTTATCAATCCATAAATATTAACAGGTCTAAATTCGCTAAAAATTTCTCGCTGATAAATGAAAATTCAAAAATCCCTGAACTGCGCCAATGCTCATTAAGCTATTTGCATCATCTTTTTAAAATAAAAGAGCCATTGGGAGCGCGGCTTGCCAGTTTGAATAACTTGGAATTTTATCTTGACTTAATGAAAAGTATAAAATATAATATTAATAATAACAAATTATAATTAAATAAACCGCAATTCTATGAAATCAACGAATCTATCTTCTCCTGACCAGCAGGTAAACCAGCCGGCAAAAAAAGTGAAGGGGCTGGATTATTTAATATTAGGCGCCATCACGCTAATATTCTTCCTCTGCCCGCTGTTTTTTACCGGCTTGACCGCCGAAGGAATCGGCTTTGAAAAAATGATGGTATTTTACTTCTTGGTCCTGCTCGGCACAGTCGGCTGGGTTACCAAGGGAATTATTACCGGCGAATTGGAATTTAAAAGAACGGCGCTTGATTTGCCCGTCGCCGCCCTGCTGATTATTTCCGTTATCGCGACTGTTTTATCGGTGAACTACAGAGACAGCTTGATAGGCGCTTACGGCGGTTCCACAAAAGGATTGGCGGCGCTGATTATTTTCATATTGTTTTATTATTTAATCGTCAATAACATTGACGGGAAAAAAATTAAATTCATATTTTGGTCGCTGATCGGCTCAAGCTCTTTGATTATAATTTATTCCTTGCTTCAATTGAATGACATCTTCCTTCTGCCAATGGATTTTACCAAATCAATAAGCTTTAACCCGTTCGGTTCGCTATCGGGCTTAACAATGTTCGCGGCGGCTGTTTTGCCTCTGCTTGTCGTTGGCATGGCGCAAACCAAAGAGATGCATCCGGGATTGAAAAACAGGGTATTTTTATATTTCATAAAAATCGTATTGGGAATAATTATTATCGGCGATCTGGCTGTTTTAGTCCTGCTGAACGGTTTTACTTTTTGGCCGGCGGCGATTGTGAGCGCCGTGATATTATTGATGTTTTTATTGTCAAAAATCATAAAAATCACAAGCGGCAATTTAGCCGTTCCAATCGCTATTTTTCTGCTCTTGATTATATTTTTGGTTTTGGGCAATTTTAATTTCCTGCCCTTGAACCTGCCGGCCGAAGTGAGCTTGTCGCGAAGCGCGTCATGGGAAATAGCGAAAAACAGCTTAAAAGAAAATCCTTTTCTCGGCTCGGGCCCAAGCACTTTTTATTACAGTTTCGCGAAATTCAAAAGCGCTGATTTTAACAATTCGCCGCTCTGGAACGCGCGCTTTGACAGCGCCAGCGGCGGCTTGTTTGAAACCATCGCGAGCATAGGCGCGCTGGGCGCCGTAGCGGCAATCGTAATAATGCTTACTGCTTTGTCAATTTGTTTCATAGCCCTGATCAAAACCAAAGATGATGAGGCGAGCCCGATTTTACTGGGCCTGTTCGCCAGCTTCGTTTCAATTATTATTTTCGCGTTTTTGTTCACTTTGAACAATTCCCTGATTTTAATTTTTGTTATGATGTCATGCCTGACAGTCGCTTCCGCCGTCCATGTTTATCCGGAAAAATTCAAAACGGTTGGCTTGTCATTCCGCGCCTCGGCCAAATACGCCCTGGCTTTGGCAACCATCTTTTTATCCGTAAGCGCCGCCGTGGTGATTTTATTCACCTTAGGGCTTAAAATGTATTTAGCCGATATTTACGCCAAGCAGTCGCTTACGGCCGGCGATATCAGCCAAAAAATAGAAAAATTAAGCAGAGCCGTGCAGTTGGCGCCCTACAGAGACAGTTATTATATCAGCTTGGCGAACCATCATATGGCTTTAGCCAACCAGGAGGCGTCAAACAGGGGCGACCAAACGATTATCCAAAATAATTTAAGCATGGCCATTGAAGAAAGCAAAAAAGCCGTTGAGCTTTCGCCCAATAAATCAATCAATAATGAATCGTTGGCGCTGATTTATGAAAACGCTTCCTTTTATGTGAGGGGGGCGCTGGAATGGTCGGAAAATTTTTACAACAAGCTTACCGAGCTTGAGCCGAACAGCCCGATACCGCATTTAAGAATCGCTTTAATCAATATGGCGCGGGCTAACGCGGAAACGGACGATAAGGAAAAAAATTATTACATCAACGAAGCGATTAAGAAATTTGACGAGGCGATAGGGAAAAAAAGCGACTTGGCGGCCGGCTACTACGGCAAAGCGATCGCTTACGAAAAATTGAACCAGCTTGACAGCGCCGTTGACCAGATGAAGCGCACGGTGATTTTATCAAGAGACAACATAGATTACCATTTTGAGCTGGGCCGCCTTTATTTCAACCGCGGAATAGTCCAGCCCAGTTTAAGCCAGACAGCCGCCCAAGATATCGCTGTTAGCGACGCCAGCCCCGAAGGCGGGGAAAGCCCGCCTTCGCAAAGCTACGGCGAGGCAAGCGGGGGCTTAAGCGTTACGCCGAGCCAGCCGGCAAGCGGAACAATCGGCCGCAACGAGGACTTGAATTTAGCCGAGCAAATTTTCTTAAACATACTTCAAGTTATGCCCAATCACGCGAACGCGCTGTACAGCTTGGCCCTGCTTTACCAAAAAACAGGCGAAACCCAAAACGCCAGAACCATGGTTCAAAGACTGCTTGAAGTTCTGCCTGATGACGCGACAAAAGCGACTGTAAAAGAGCAGTTTAAAGGGCTGTACTAACGTTCCCTCCTCTAAGATTAGAGGAGGGCGAGGGAGGAGTTGACGGATATATTAAACTCCACCCCAACCCTCCTCTTAAACAAGAGGAGGGAGTTACTCCACCCCAACCCTCCTCTTAAACAAGAGGAGGGAGTTACTCCACCCCAACCCTCCTCTTATACAAGAGGAGGGGGATATTCGTTCCCTCCTCTAAGATTAGAGGGTTTGGCGCAAAAGATATTGATATTTTTAACATAAAGTGTTAAAATTATTATATAAGTTTTAACATTTTACCCCATTAAATAAGGCCGTTTATCTTGTTTAGATATCAATATATAGGCATATTTAACGGGGTGAATTTAAAAATATGCTTTATCCAAGAAAAATAACGCAAGAGCTTAAAAATTGGCTTTTTGAAAAAGAAATTATTATTTTAAATGGTCCCAGACAAGTTGGAAAAACCTCCATCTTAAAATTAATAGAGCAAGAATTAACCGGTGAAAAAATTAAAAAAGAACAAATTTTTTATCTTAATCTGGAAGAAATAAAAATTTTAGACACCTTAAACAATGATCCTGAAAATATCTTTAAATATGTTATTAATCCTGAAGAAAAAAATTATTTTTTTATAGATGAAATTCAGTATTTAGACAACCCTTCTAATTTTTTAAAGCACCTTTACGATAAATACGCGGGTAAAATAAAAATTATCGCCACTGGTTCATCCAGCTTGGAATTAAAAGCAAAATTTCAGGATTCTTTAGCCGGACGCAAGGTATCGTTTTCAGTTAATCCTTTGGATTTTGAAGAATTCCTGAATTTTAAAAATTTTCCTTACTTGGATTATTTAAAAAAGAAAGAGCTGCCGTTAAACATTAAAAGCGATTTTGACAATAATTTAAGCGAATATTTGGTTTATGGCGGAATGCCGGCGATAACCTTGCAAAAAAATAAAACATTAAAGGAAAAAATGTTAGACGAATACGTAAACGCTTATATTAATAAAGACATTAGGGCGATTGGCAAAATTGAAAATATCGCCTACTTTAACAACTTGATGAAAATTTTAGCTTCTCAGATCGGAAATTTATTAAACATAAATGAGTTAAGCAATACCACCGGAATTTCGCGGAGAGACATAAAAAAATATTTAGATCTTTTAGAATTTACTTTTGTTTTAGACAAAATTTCGCCTTTTAGAAAAAATGTAAGGACTCAAGTTACCAAAATGCCTAAAATTTATTTTTTTGATTTAGGCGTTCGCAACGCTATTTTAGGAAATTTTTTAGATATAGAAAGCAGGCAGGACGTTGGATCTCTTTTTGAAAATTTTGTTTTCTTGGAATTAAAAAATAAAGCAAAAAATAAAATATTTTTTTATCGCACCGTTGCTAAAACAGAAATTGATTTTATCATTGAAAAGAAAGCAAAAATCGTATTAATGGAAGCTAAATACAAAAAACTTGCCAAGCCGATTGATACCAGGATTTTGCAAAATTTTATGGAACGAGAAAGTAATGCCAAAAAGGCCGCGGTTGTTAATTTGAATTTTAATTATAAAGACGGTTCGGTTGAATATGCCGATTACCGATTTATAGATATTTAAAGCGATGAAAGAATAAAATATTATTTTTTCAGAAATGCGATAAATTCTTCGGTAGAAATTTCTAAACCTTTGAGAATTCCTTTTAATGTCCCGCTGGGAATATCTTTGCCATGATGAATAGGAATACTGGCGCGGCGGTTATCAGAATGAGCCATAATTAAATGGCTTGTTCCCTTTTGGCGATGTTCAAAAAAGCCAAATTTTTTAAGCGTTTTAATTAATTGTTTGGCTTTAATTATCGGAAGCTTGGGCATAATTATGGCGTTATTGGCGCATATTAAAATCCCTTTAAAACAGGTTTTAGTTCATTAGTAGAGATTGTTTCAAAGAATTCCAAGCCGGTCTCTTCTGGAACAGGTTGTTTATCATCAATAAGACTGGCAACATAGAGTGTTATTGCTTCTTTTAAATTTTTCTTTGTCTCCTGTAAAGTTTTCCCGCAAGTATGACAACCGGGCAGAGAAGGAACATATCCGTGAAAAGTATTATTTTCATCCGGTTCTATAATTGATCTAAAAGTATAAATACGCATAAAATTAAAAGTTATTAAATTATTATTAATTTTATTGTACATTTAACAGATATAAATGTCAATAGTTGACCCCCGCGCCTAATCAGAATATTGGAATAAGTATAAATTCTGATTAGGTGTGGGGGTAAATTCGCTTGACATTAATTTTTTCATTTGGTATTCTGGAAGAAAGGAGGGAAGCGATGTTGTTTTTAGGCCTGTTTTATGAAATTAAATACAGTATTTATTAATATTTTATTTATTGGCGGAATCTCGCGTTTTTAAACGCGAGATTTTTTTATTTTCACCCTGTTAAATAATTTATATATAAAAAAATTAATTATAACTTTTCGCTTTTTATTTATAGTTTAGAAGGTTTAGCTATAAATAAGGGCAAATAAATTTATGGGAAATTTTATTAAAAAGCAGATCAAGAGGCGCGCGATTAAATTGCCTATGGCAATTTTGGTTTGCGCTTTATTGGTCATAGGGGGGGGCGTTGCTTATAATGCATTGGCTCTATCAGGCATTAATATTACTGCTCCTGTTGCGGGAGTTTATTGGAGCGGGACGCAAAACATAACTTGGACGGCGGATTGCGAAACAGGGGATTATATTAATATCCAATACACAACTGGCAGCACTTTTAAAACTATAGCTACAGTTGTTTGTAGCGCCTACAAGTATAATTGGAATACAATAAGTTATCCGGAGAGTTCAAATTATCAAATTAGGCTTTATTTAGATGGACAAATGGATAAAAATGATATTTCGGGTGTGTTTACGGTTGATAATACTGACCCGACATCTCAAACAGGAAGTTTAACAGAATATCAAACTACTGCAACATTTAATATCGCGTATACAGCAAGCGATACTTTAAGCGGAGTTGATTATGTGGAATTATATTACAATAAAAATGGAGTAGGATTTGTAAAATATGGGACAACTTTTACAACAAGTCCAATTTCATTTGATTCTTCAACTACAGGCGGAGATGGAAGTTATGAATTTTACACTATAGCGGTTGATAATGCGGGAAATATTGAAGAAGCGCCTGTAAGTGCTGACGCATCTACAATAGTTGATACTATTTTGCCGACAATTACAAATATTACTTCTGATAAAGCTAATGGAAGTTATACAGTTGGCGAAGAAATTGATATTGATGTAACTTTTTCAGAAATCGTTACTTCAACTGGAGATATTACAGTAACTCTTAATACGGACGGAACTTGTGTAATCTCACAAATAGATACAGCTATAAATGTCAAGTCCTGAAAATACTATACCATTTAGGACATTCGATTAAGGAAACATTTTTAATAAATAGTTTTGTGAATTTCATCGGCGCTTGATATTTAACGCTCGTATGGATTCTCCGTTTATTATAATAATCAATCCTT
>JAUYAT010000049.1 GCA_030693295.1 bacterium | reverse complement strand
ATGAAGCGGCCCATCATCAAAAGCCGCCATACAGGCAAAGGCATAAGGGCCGGATAATTGCCAGACAGCATTACCCGATTTTTTACAGGCAGGTTAATAGAAATATTTTGAAGCTTAAGAAGGATAAAATATTAAGCGAGTTGTTTGGATAAAAATGCTAATTGGATCATTTTGATGATAAGGGGACTGTAATATATTATTTTTTAAAAAATAAATTTCATTATTTATCTGCTTTTCAATTTTATTCCAATCTTGCATATTACATTTTATTTTAATGGATGAAATTTTTGATGAATTTTTTGCGCGTATCTATCAGATGCATGAACATATCTCGTAGTTGTATCTAATGATTCATGTCCAAGTAAAATTTGTATAGCAGCCGGATTAGCCCCTGATTCAGCTAAATAGGTTGCAAAGCCATGTCTTAGTGAATGAGCGGATGTCGGCACATTAATTCCTAATAATTCGCGATATTTTTTAATTCTTTCTTGAACATATCTTTTGGATATTTTTTTATTTTTTTCATCTGATGCGTTAGCGCCGCTATACGGTATAAACACAAAAGGGGAGACGCTTCCCCTAATAATTAAATATTTTTTTACATGTCCAAAGGCGCGGGGCGTTAAATAGGTAAATCTTTCTTTTTTTCCTTTGCCAAGAATAAAAATTTTACCTTCTTTATCAATTTGATTCAATTTTAAATTTATTAATTCTGAAATTCTTATTCCTGTAGCAAATAGCATTTCCAGAATAGCCCTGTTTCTTACAGCTACTTTTTTGTTTTTTTCAAAAGAACTTGGGAATTCAATTAATTTAGTCAATAGATTTAATTCTGCGACTTGTGATTTCTTTTTAATAGTTTTTACCATTTTTATGGCGTCTGGCGGCAGGGGAGAGGTATAATCTATGTCTATTAAGAATTTTAAATAAGAGCGCAATGATGATAATATCCTGTTAATAGAGTTAGGAGTTAATTTTTTTTTGCCTTTCATTTTATTCGCTGTTTTTCTATCTACTGAGGTTAAATAAGCTTTATAATTTAAAATATCTTTTTTAGTTAATTTAGAAAAATTAATTTTTGATTCTTTAAGAAAATCTTCAAAAATAATCAAATCTCTTTCATAGTTATATAAAGTTTCTTTAGAATAGTTATTTGCTTGAAGATTTAATAAAAAGCTATCAAAGAGTGGGAGCATCGCTTGTTTCATGTATTTGTTATTATCTATTGTATTAACTGCGTGTAAGGGATATTATGTGCAGTTATCTTTATTATATATTTTATTACAAATTATGTCAAATCATTTCTCTATTTCATTATAATCAGGCCCATTATGTTGATTCCAGGATAAAACATCAGCAGTATTTTTAATATAACTAAAAAAATACCGATTATAATCAAGCAGAATACTAAAACCGCCAGACAAAATACTATTTTAAATAATGTTTCCATATAATTGTAGTAATCCGCGTACAATCCGCGGACAATCTATCGATAATAAACTTTGTCGCCGTATCTTAAATCAATATATTTTTTATTATTCAAATCATCTTTTAGTTTTTCGGTGATTATGACCATCAGTTTGTTTATTTGCTTATCCATATCTTCTTCGGTGTTAAAATATATTTCCGTTCCCTGGTTTATGCTCATTTTTATCGTATTAATTTCATTATCTATTATAAAGCGCTCAATTGTAAAGCCGGGTTTTTCCTTTTTAAATTTATCAAATAACCGGACAATATAATCAATGTTATCATTCTGCTTTTCAATTTTTTTGTCAGTAATCGCGTTTTCTCTCCTGTTGTCAATCAGCGGATAATTTTTATTTTTTATTTCCAAGGGGTTGGTCTCGTTAATAATATTGCCTTCGCCATCAATATAATAATATTTGTCAGTTGAACTTTCATGCCAAATAGCGGAATAAGTTTTTTCTTTCAGGTCAATGATGAGTTTATCCGGCCATTTTTTCTCAACTTTTAAAGCATCAAAGCAATAGCGCTCATTTAAAGTTTTAATCAGCTTGTCGGTGTCAAATAAGAATAAATTTTTTTGGGAACCCAGCAAAAGCCGGCGTGATTTTGACTGTTGCCATGCCAAATCCTCAATTTCTTGAACGGAAATTTTTTCCGCGCCTGCGGCGCTTATCATTTCAATATTAAAATAAGGCGAAAAGCAAAAGAACCAAACAACGCCGCAGCTTAAAACTATAATTTCAATTACGATCAATTTTAAGCGCCAGGAAAAATAAGACAATTTTATTTTCTTTCTTCTTTTTTGAAAAAAAGGATTGGAATATTTTTTTTTGCGGTAATTAAACTTTTTTTCTCCCCTGATTATTTTACCCCTCCATTGCAGCATATTTTTGGGATTAGTCAATTTTTTATCACCTTTATATTAGCCGGCATATATTTCCTTAACACTTCAGGAATGATAATAGAGCCGTCCTTTTGCTGGAAGTTTTCCATAATGGCGATCATGGCGCGGCCGACAGCAACGGCTGTGCCGTTAAGCATATGCAAGTAATTTTTTTTGCCGTTTTTGTCTTTATATTTAATATTAAGACCGCGGGCTTGGTAATCCGTGCAGTTTGAAGTAGAGGTAATTTCCGCCCAGTCCCCCATTTTGCCTTCCTTGCCCGGCTTGCCCGGCATCCATGCTTCCAGGTCATAAGTGCGGTAAGCGGGACCGCCCAAGTCCGCCGTGCAATGGTCAACAACGCGGAATGGAATATTTAATCCTTCAAAAATTTCACGCTCAATTTTCAGCATTTCCTCGTGGGTTTGCTCCGATTTTTCAGGCAAAACATACTGGAACATTTCCACTTTGGTGAATTGGTGGACGCGAAAAATTCCTTTGGCGTATTTGCCGTAACTGCCGGCCTCGGTGCGGAAGCAATGAGACACGGCAACATATTTTTTAGGCAGTTCAGCTTCATTTAAAATTTCATTCATATGATAGCCGCCCATGGTAATTTCAGCCGTGGCGATTAAGCTTAAATCAGTATTTTCAATATTGTACACCTGCGTTGATTCGCCCCTTGGGTTAAAGCCCAATTCTTCCAGAATCTCCCGCTTGGCCAAATCGGGCGTGACAAACGGAGTAAAGCCATGCTTCATTGCCGCGTCAAGAGCGTATTGTATAAGGGCGAATTCCATTAAAACCAATTCGTTTTTCAAATAATAAAATTTCGCGCCGCTTACTTTTGCCGCTCGTTCAAAATCTATCAAATCGTTTTTTTCAGCCAGTTGCGCGTGATCCAGCGGCTTAAAATCAAATTTCGCCGGCTTGCCATAGGTTCCGATAACCGGATTATCATCTTCGTTTTTGCTGATACGGACATCGGGATGGGTTAAATTCGGTATGGCCAGCATTAATTCTCTGATTTCTTGAGAAATTGGATTTAATTTTTCTTCTATTTTTTTTATTTTTTCGCCCAATTCTTTCATTTCCTTAATTTCGGCTTTGCTCGGCTTGGTTTTAGAGCCGATATTTCGTTTCGCCCTTAACTCCCCTATTTCGGTTTCCAGCTTTCTTTTTTTTTCATCTAACGTTAGCAATTTATCAATATCAACATTGACAAGCCGGTTTTTGCAGTTTTGCTTGATTAAATCGGAATTTTCCCTTATAAATTTTATATCCAGCATATTTTTTAAGGTAAATAAATAATCCTTTTGTCATTCCCGAAGCCGAAGGCTATCGGGAATCCAGGAGTGAGCCATAATTACGTGAATAATAAGCTATTTTTTTAAAAATTGAAGTTTGTTTATTTTACTCCTGGATTCCCGCTTTCGCGGGAATGACAGAAGAAAAGATGTTTTATATTTTTTCGGATAATACGGTTTTAATCTGATGATTTTTGTTTTTAATTTATATTCTTTTAATTTTTCTTCAAGCTTTTCCGTAAACGGTTGCTGGTCATAGCCAAGGCAGATTATATCCGGCTGGTGTTTTTTTATTATTTTATATTTGTCAGTAAGGCCGCCTAAAATTATTTCATTTGCCAAGCCATTGTTGATGATTGTTTGCAGCCGCGCCTTTTCGCTGTTTCGCGGCAATTTCCCCTTTACAGCCAAAACGGTTTTATCTCGAGCAACTACAACAATCAAAAAATTTCCGTATTCGCGCGCCTGCTTTAAAAAATTTTCATGCCCCCTGTGGAATATATCAAAAGTTCCGAAGACCATTACTTTGTTGCATGTTTTATGTTTCATGTTGCGTGTTGCGTGATTTCGGCTTCATCAGCGGAAATATTTGGCATTCGCGCATTGATTTGTCCATTAAAAAGGCGAAAACCCGCTCGCTCATGCCGAAGCCGCAGGTCGGCGGCATGCCGTATTCAAGCGCTTCCACGAATTCATGGTCAAACATCTGCGCTTCCTCGTCTCCCGCTTCCCTTAATTTTTGCTGCTCGGCGAAACGTTCGGCCTGGTCAAGCGGATCGTTAAGCTCGCTGTAGCCGTTGCCCAGCTCGGAGCCGGCGATTATCGGTTGAAATCTTTGGGTGATTTTCGGATTATTATCATCTTTTTTGGCGAGAGGCGAAATTTCAACCGGCACGCCGATTAAAAATCCTGGTCCCGCGATTCGTTTGCGGCAGTATTTCCATAAATTATCAACAGCGCGTGTGATGTTAAAGCCCTTTTTATCGTATTCCACTTTAAGCTCTTTGAGCTTGGCTTCAATTTGCTTGATATCGGCGTTTAAAATATCAATACCGGTAAATTTTTTTACCGTATCTCTATAATCGTAACGTTCCCACTTCTTGCTTAAATCAATTTTAAATTTGCCGATTTGAAATTTTAGAGTACCGAACGTTTCTTGAGCAACGAATTTATACAGCTCTTCAACAAATTCCATTCCTTTTTCATAATCAGCGTAAGCCCAATAAAATTCCATTTGCGCGTAATCCTGCAAATGCTCCGCGTCAATGCCTTCATTCCTGAACTGCCTGCCGATTTCAAAAGTTTTTTCAAATCCGGCAACCATCAGCCGTTTTTGCCAAAGCTCGCCCATGGAAATGCGCAAATACACGTCCATATTCAAAGCGTTGTGGCGGGTTATGAACGGACGGGCGTCGGCGCCGCCGGTTGTTGTTTCCAAAACCGGCGTTTCCACTTCCAAAAATCCTTTTTTCAGCATAAATTCCCTGGCGGCGCGCCAAAACGCGGCTTTTTTTTCTATCATTTCGCGGACTTCCGGATTAAATAAGATATCAAGATATCTTTTGCGCAGTCTCTCCTCCTCGTCGCGAAATCCATGCCATTTGTCAGGCAGGGGCTTCAAGGCTTTCGCCAAAAGCCGCCATTCTTTAACCATAACGGTTTTTTCGCCCTTGTGAGTCGTAAAACATATTCCTTTTGCTTCAATAAAATCGCCAACATCAATTAATTTGATGAATATTTTATAATTGTCAGGTCCGACTTCCTTTTTTGACAATGCTATCTGAATTTTGCCTGTGGAATCCTGAAGGTTGGCAAATGTTAAATTGCCATGGGCGCGCGAACCGCGCAAACGGCCGGCAATGGCTATAATTCCGCCGCCTTTCTCCATTTGGCTGAATTTTGCTTGAACATCAGCGATAGTATCCGTTCTTTCGGTTTGCGCAGGATAAGGGTTTATGCCTAATTTTCGCAGTTCTTGCAGTTTTTTTACCCGTTCGGCGCGCTCGCTGATTTTTACATTTTGCATATCATTTTTTTGATTTATTCAATATTTAAAATTTCATATTCCATTTCTCCGTTTGGCGTTTCCACTTTTACACGCTCATTCTTTTTTTTGTTTAACAAAGTGCTGCCCAGCGGAGACTCATTGGATATTTTCCCATTCAACGGATCAGCTTCATTAAAGCTTACTATTGTGTATTGTTTTTCCGCGTCGCAGTTTTTAACAATTACTTTTGAACCCATGCCTATTATATCTTTATTATACCCATTCTCAACAACCGTGACATTTTTAAGCAAAGCCATTATTTCCGCGATTCGGCCGTCGTTAAAAGCTTGCTCATCCTTTGCTTCGGCGTATTCCGCGTTTTCGCTTAAATCCCCCAGTTCTTTGGCTTTTTCAATCCTTTTGGCGATTTCCAGGCGGTGCGTAGTTTTTAGATATTCCAGTTCTTTTTTTAATTTGTCATAGCCCTCCTGCGAGATAATTTGATCGCTCATAATTTGTTTTTATCATGAAACATGAAACATGTAACATGAAACATAAATAGTTTAATATAGTTTATAATATACATTAATTTGGGATAAAACGCAAGGGGATTTGAATATTTATTATGCGTTACGCGGCGACAATATCGCGCTTGCTAAAATCAAATACCCGATTCCCAGCGGATGGTTCATATAGGGACTAAAGATACTAACAACAGCGATAACAAATAATCCAATTATCAGCCCTGAATAAATTTTTTGTTTTGCGTTATAATTTTGAATTATTCCGTCATAACAAATTTTGCCGATTAAAATTAAATACGATAACATTCCTAAAAATCCTAATTTTAACCATATATCCAGCCAGCCCCATTCAAAAGCGTAAGTGGTGTATTCTCCGTCAAGATTAGATTGCAATACGCGAGGATCGCTTGATTTGTAAGTTACGGCCGCGCCAAAGCCTTGTCCGAGAATCGGGGCTTGTTTTATTTCATTCCATAATTCAGGCAAAAGCGACCAGCGCGAAGACACGCCCGCCTCGCCTGTTATTTGGCCGGCTCGCTCTGATAATAAGTCCGTTGCGGAAAAGCCGCCGATTGGTTTTGGATAAGGGAATTTTACCACCGCGATTATAATGCCGATGCTTAATATCGCGGAGAATAATAAAATACCATTGTTAATAAAAAATTTCTTCCAACCCACTCTGTAAACCAATAAATTAACAAGCCAATAAATCAATAAACCAACGGCCAAACCGATCCAAAAGCTTCTGGAAAAGCTTATTAGGATAACGGACAAAAGTAAAGTAAGAAGCAAGAAGCAAAAAATAAGAAGTTTTTTTTCTTGTTTTTCTTTTTGTTTATTTAAAATCAATAATAGAAATATAAAAAAACCAATTAACGCGAAAATGTGCGATTGAAAAAATACGCGGTAAAAGCCGCCTTGCATTTGCGTTATCTCCCCTACTCCGCTATCCCGAGTCCAGCCGTATAATTCATAAATTATGCCGATTATGTTGTGTGAAAAAATAAAAAGCAAGAGAAAAGTCTTGGCGCACAGCCAGGTTATTGAAGCCGTGAAGATTTGGAAAATAGATAACACCGGCTTTGGCAGTTCTTCGGATGATCGCGGAGTTTTGTTGATGATACTGTAAACCGGAAAAACCAGGGCAAAATAAAGCCAGCCGTTAAAATCAAAAAATATATCGCTGAATTCATTATGGTTTAAAAAGCCGCTGATTAAGCCAAACCCGATAAATATGAATAACGCGCCAAAATACGGTAAATAAGGCGAGCGCGCGAATTCAATATTTAATTTTTTATCTTTAATCCACGCGGATATCGCCTGCCCGAGCCAGACCGCCATAACAACCAGCCATAAAGCGATGCGGATGGAAATAATTATGCCTTCATGCTCAAAAAAGAATAAATATCCCTTAGAGCCGATGAACAGCTCGGCTAAAAGCATCCAAAGCCCGTATTCCAATTTTATCAGAGACAAAATCAAAGCAAGCGAAGCAATGATTAAAAAGCCGATTTTATTAAATTCAGGCAGAAGATAGCCGAGGAGCGAAAGAAGTTCAAATAGTATGATAAGTAAAAAGGTTATTCTAAAATTATTATTAAATATAAACATAAAGCAGTATAATTTTTAATTTTTAATTTTATAATTTTTAAACATTAAAAATTTATATTCAATAGTTATATTTGACCATATCCCCTGTTTTAAAGCCGTGTTTGCCGGCGTATCCGCTATTTATTTCTAAAACATAATTTACTGGTTGGCCGCTTGAATAAAGCATTTTCGGATTAGACCCTTCGGGCAACAAGTTTTTGTCAATTTTAACGATTTTATCATCGCTAATCCAGATTATATCCAGCGGAAAATTCATATCGCGCATAACAAAAACCCGTTCTTCTTTGTCCGGAAAAACAAAAAGCATGCCGCAATTATCGCATAAGTTTTCCCTGTTGCTAAGCCCCTGATAATGCTTCTCGACCGTGTCGGCGATTTCAACTTCAATAATTTTATCATCAATAATTATTTTCGTGTAATCCAAATCCGAAATTTGATTGGTTTTTACGATATAAAACAAAATCGCAATCGCGATAATCGTTAAAATATATATTAGTTTCTTCATAACTCCTTATTACATCAGTGTCAAGTCCGCTTTACACTGATTTTATTTTACTCTTTAACCCTCTACCTTAGCCATTTTTAAGCATATTTTATAGATTATGCTTCTTCTTTATAATCTCCATCGCTTTTTTATATTTTTTCACGTTCGGCAAAAACGGCATAAATTTATAAGCGAAAGACGGCAGCCAGCTGCTGATTGTGCCGCCTGTTTGCACCTTGAATAAAACCTTGTCAATCCAAACCCCGCTCCGCCTTTGCTCAAGCATTGTAAGCCATAAATCCCAGTCCTGCAGTTTTTCTATTGATTCATCCCAGCCGCTTGCGGGAAAATGCTCGCGTCTTATTAAAGACATCGTATGGATATAAGGCGCTTTTTTTAATTTTTCAGCTTCAAACGGCCCAAGCTTAAATAATTTTTTGCCCCATAAAAACGATGAGAAGGCATAGCTTGCCTCCGGATGCTGTTTTAGCGCGTTTAGCATCGTTTTTAGAGCTTCCGGCTTTAAAACAGCGTCAGCGTCGCAAAAAAACAAATACTCGCCTCCGGCCTCTCTATATCCCCTGTTGCGCGCGGCCGGCGCGCCTTTGTTTTTTTGGTTGATAACTTGCCAGCCCGAGGCTGGTCCGCCCTGGGCGGAAAACTTGGATGTATATTTTTCCAGCACCTCCTCTAATTTATCGGTAGAACCGTCATTAACTATAATAACTTCGTAATCTTTGTAAGTTTGGTTTAGAATACTGTCAAGGCATTTGCCTATCTTGTCGGCTTGGTTATAGATTGGAATAATTATGCTGACCATAAAAAATTTGTAAATTTAGGCTGTTGAATAATTCCCTCTCTTTGTCATTCCCAGCTTGACTGGGAATCCAGGAGATAGCGGCATGAACAAGAAAATAGATAAAAAGTATTAAAAATATTAAACTTTTTATTAATTATTCGTGTTTTTACGGCTCACTCCTG
>JAUYAT010000037.1 GCA_030693295.1 bacterium | reverse complement strand
TGCGGCAAAGACGCGCTGATTATAAAAAAACTCCAGCTTGAAGGAAAAAAAGAAATAAACAGCGAAGAATTTATCAAGGGCAATAACTGGATTATAGGCAGTATTTTAAAATAACGGCAAAAATCTAAAATTTTAAAAATTCGGCCCCTTCGTCTATCGGTTAGGACACATGGTTCTCATCCATGAAAGAGGAGTTCGACTCTCCTAGGGGCTACGGGAAAAAAATAATGATCTTTAAAATTTAATAAAAGGAGGAAAACAAAATGCCGGAATTAAGAAGAGACATCTTGACGGGTGATTGGAGAATTGTTGATACTGGTAGTTTTGAAAAATTACCGGATGAAAATCCGGAAACTTGCCCATTGTGTCCGGGCAATGAACATTTAACCGACTCTGAAATTATGTCTTTCCGCCTTAATGGCTTGGCCGATGAACCTGGTTGGTTTATCAGAGTTGTGCCAAGCAAAAATCCTATTTTACAGTTTTCGCAAGTGGAGCGCAAAGGCGTTGGAATGTACGACCAAATCAACAACAAGGGGGCCAACGAAATAGTCGTTGTTACGCCGGAGCACGGCAAAAGGATGTCGGAGCTGCCGCCGCACCAAATGGCCGATGTCCTTTGGGCTTATCAAAAAAGAATTATTGACTTAAAAAGGGATTCTGCTATAAAGGAAATACTAATTTACCACCTTGAAAACAGCAGTACGGGGCATAGCCGCAGTCATATATTCGGACTGCCGGTTATTGATCCTAATCTTGGAAAAATTTTAACAGAAAGCAGGAGGCATTACGCCTCCAAGGAAAGATGTCTGACCTGCGACATTGTAAGAGAGGAGAACAAAACAGCCGAAAGAATTATTTACGAAAACGAAAATTTTATCGCTTTTCTGCCATACGCTCCAAGTAAAAACTACTCTGTGATAATCACGCCAAAAAAACACTCGGCATTTTTTGAAAATTTTATTTCTCCACAGAATGCCTCTGATTTGGCGGGAATTATTTTGGACATTCTAAAAAGATATGAAGTTGTCTTCAACCACTTCCCATGGAGCTTTGTGTTATACACAGCTCCAAATATGGCGGGCAGGAGCTCAGAACACCAATGGCTGACTTTGGCGGATGATTTTCACTGGTTTATTGAATTTCTACCATCCATTGACAGTCCAATGTCAAACTTCCACCGCTTAACCGGCATCTGCACCACCGTAGAAACGCCGGAAGAGCAGGCAAAAATTCTTAGGGAGGCAAAAATATATTAAAAATAAACTATTTTAAAAACTCAAAAGCGCCCCGCAACACAGCGGGACGCTTTTTTCTTGAAAAAAATTCAATTATCCTAACCCCTAATCCCTAATTACCCATCCTCCCACATCTCATCCTGCCTGACTAATAATTCTTTAGCTCTTAACGGCTCCGCCATGATTTCTTTAACGACTTTTTCCATCCGCATGCCCTGCGAGCCCTTAACCAAAATCAAGTCGCCTTCATTAACCCTTTCCTGGATGAATTTGCCGGCTTCTTCGGCTCGGGCGAAATGAAAAATATTATCGGCGAGCATGCCGGCTTTTTCCGCGCCCCTTGCGATATCGCGCGCTCTTTCGCCAACCGCGATTAATTTGTCAATTTTATCCTTAACCGCCTGGCGGCCGACCTCTTTATGCCCCTGCTCGCTGTAACCGCCTAATTCAAGCATATCGCCCAAAACAACAAAACGGCGCGCGCCTCTGGCTAAAGGAACCTTGCCCGCGATTTCCAAAGCCGCTATGGAAGATTGCGGCGAAGAATTATAAGTATCGTCAATTATTAGAGTATTCTTTATGCCGTTAATAAGATTCATTCTGCCGCGCGGAGAATTAAACTTGCGCAAGGCCTGGGAAATTTCAATCAAATTCAAGCCGTAAACAACGCCGGCGGCCGCACCCGCCAAAGCGGCGTAAACCGCGGCATAGCCGATTACATTCGGCAGTAAAACCGGCGCGGTTGAACCGCCATAGCTTAATTTAAAGCTGATGCCGGCCAATCTTGCCGCGCTCGCTTCGTTTACTCCAAATTCGCCATTATTAACGATATTGGAAAAACTAAAAATTACTTCCCGCGCCCTTACATCGGCGTTTTCGTCAAAGCCGTAGGCCAATGCCGCGGCTTCGGTTAATTTTGACATCTGCCTGACTCTTTCATCGTCGTAATTTAAAACAGCCCTGCCCGACTTCGGCAAATTGCTTATTAACTTGCCTTTTTCTTTTTGGATATTGCCGACTGAGCCAAAAAATTCCAAATGAACAGGCCCGATTAAAGTCACTATCCCGATTTTGCATTTAACGATGCTGTTTAAATAATCCATATCCCCGGGCCTGTCAACGCCCATTTCCAATACTAAAATTCGGGGATAATTCACGTCTTTAATTAAAATTAATTTTAAAGCTTTTAAAAACACCGCCGACCAGCCAAAAATGGATTTGCCCGGCGAATCAACGCCGATAACAGTCAAAGGCAGGCCTATTTCATTGTTGTAATTTTTTATGTTCCTGCGCGCGTTAAACTTGGAAGCAAGCACCGTATAAACCGCTTCTTTGGCGCTGGTTTTGCCGACACTGCCGGTAATGCCGATGACATCCGGCTTGTATTTTGCCAAAATCATCTTAGCCAGTATTTTAAGTTTGAATTGTATAATTTTTTTCATATATTTACCTTTCCTTCGGCACTTGATAATAGTTTAATATAAACTCGGCTAATTCGCCGAACAGAGGGGCGGCCGAGCTTTCCGCCCATTCCACATCGCGCGGATTATCAATTCTGGTTATCATGACAAACACCGGATCGTCAACCGGCGCGAAGCCGGCGAACGAACCGATGTGGGCGTTCTCTTCATAGCCACGGCCGTCTTTCTTGGGAATCTGCGCCGTGCCGGTCTTGCCCCCGACATAATATCCTTTTACCCCCGCTCTTTTGCCGTGCCCGTTTTCCACGACATTTACCATCATGCCGCCCAAAAGCATCGCGGCTCTTTCGGAAATCACGCGCCTGATTTGCTTGGGTTCGGTTTTTATTTTCACTCCGTCAGCCGCGATAATTTCCTTGACTAAATACGGCTTCATTAAAACTCCGCCATTGGCTATCGCGCCGAAAGCCGCGGCCATTTGCAAAGGCGTCACGGCGATGCCTTGGCCGAAAGAAGCGGTAGCGGCGTATAAATCCTTATTAATTTTTTCTTCAGTCAAATTCTTGATATCGCCGGCGCTTTCGCCTTCCAGCTCAATGCCGCTTTTCTCCCCAAAACCAAAATTTTTGATATATTGGTTAAATTTATCATTGCCAACCTGCTTCGCGACAAAAATCGCTCCGGTATTTAAAGATTTTTCCAGCACTTGAGTCATGGTTACATTGCCATACGCTTTATGGTCTGAATTTTCAATATTATAATTGGCGATTTTTACCGAACCGGTATCATTGAAAGCGGTGCTTGGCGTGACTTTGCCCTGGTCCAAACCCATAGCCATTGTCATTACCTTGAATATTGAACCGGGCTCGTACTGGGCGAAAATCGCCGGATTATTGTAGGTCGCGGCGCTTTCTTCTTTTTCGTAATTATTCGGATCATAATCCGGATAAGAGCACATGGCTAATATGGCTCCTGTTTTGGGATTCATAATAATCACGCTGCCGCCGTCAGCGCCATGTTTCAAGACCGCTTCATTGAGCTTTTTGCAGGCGGTAAACTGAATAGTCCGGTTTACGGTTAAAAGCAGATCGCTGCCGTTGCGCGGCTTATTGTATTGCCGGTCGTTAATAATGATCATATCGCCCGTTGCCGCTCGCTCGCCCCTGATTGATCCCATCTCGCCGTAAAGTTCATTGTCAAAAAATCCCTCAAGCCCGTAAAGCCCTCTTTTCTCGTCTCCCGCGTAGCCGACAAATCCCAGCATATGCGAACCGACCCTGCCTTCGGGATAAAAACGCTGACTTTCCATTACAAAAGCGATGCCGCTTATTTTTAATTCTTTTTCTTCTCCGGCGGAATTATTATATATCTTATCGTTCTTAATTTCCAAGTCTTCCGGCTTAATCGCGGCGTTTTCATCGCTCGCCAAGACGGCGTATAATTTTTTTAATGTATCTTCATCAACCCTTTGCTTGATTGGCTCATAGGGATCGTCGTTTTTTGATAAAATTTTTAAATAATCGTTAATAATGGACTCTTTTCTTAAATTTATTTCGGCCTCTCTCTTAATAAGCAAAAAATCTTTGTCAAGTTTTTCATTTTCGGGCAATTCCTCCAACAGTTCGTCAACTTCTTTTTCAATTCCCGCCTGGTTAAAGACCGCGTACAGCTTATCCGCTATTTCGCTTGGATTTTTTAGCTCTTTCGGCACGGCGTACAACAAGGCGATTTCCTTGTTGGTGGCGATAGGATAAACCGAATCGCCTCCGGGGCTGTCCTCAATAAAAATTTTGCCCCGTTCCGGCTCCAGCTCGCTGAAAATCTGATGCTGGCCGGATGCTAAAGCTAAATATAAATCATAATTCATTACTTGCACGTTGTAAAGCCTGAGCAATATCGCTCCTCCCAATAAAAAAATAATCGCTATTACTAAATTAACGCGATTATTGCCGTCAATATTTTTCGCAAGTCCGTTTTTTTTACAGCGCGCATTCATAAAATATACGGATTATAATAATCACTTTTTCACGACAACCTGATCTTTCGCTGAGATATACACTATTTCATCAACGGCTACCATCTTTAATCCCGCGACCCTTTCATTCAAATTATTGTATGATTCCATTGACATTGTTTGAAGCTTGAAATTTTCATTTTCTCTTGATAATTCATTAATATTCTTTTTTAACTCGTTCAATTTAAATCCTTTGATTGACAAATCATTGGTTGCTATCACATAATAAACGGATAAAATCGCCGCTAAAACAAATAAACATTGATTAAAATATTTTAATTTAAAAATTTTATTTTTATTTTTTTTATCTTCTTTGTCTCGGACAAAAGAATTTTTTTTCATTTTTATTTTTTCCATAAAATTTTAAATTTTTTCCGCAGCCCTTAATTTGGCGCTGCGCGCCCGAGGGTTGTTAATGACCTCCTCCTCGGACGCCCTAACAACCCTTGGGGTTAATATTTTAAGTCGAGCCTTATGATGGCAGCGACAAGCTGGGTAACTTGGCGGGCATATGCAATCTTTGCTTTCCTGCCTGAAAAAACGCTTCACGATTCTATCTTCCAAGCTGTGGTAAGAAACAACCGCTATCCTGCCTTTGGGAGCCAATAAATCCATGGCCTGCGGCAACACTTGCTCCAAATTTTCCAGTTCCTTATTGGTGGCGATGCGCAATGCCTGAAAAACGCGGGTTGCCGGATGAATTTTACCGTATAAATATTTTTTAGGCAGGGCGCTTTTAATAATTTCCACCATTTGCCCTGTTGTTTTAATAGATTTTAATTTGCGATATTCAACAATTTTCCGCGCGATTCTCTTGGCAAACCTTTCCTCTCCGTATTCCTTGAAAATTCGTTCCAATTCCTCCGCGCGCCGATTATTTACTATGCGCTCTGTTGTTTCTCCGGCGGTTTGGCCGAAGGCCATATTCAGCGGCGCATCCAATTGAAAAGAAAATCCCCTATTCCTGTCTTGGAGTTGAGCTGATGATAAGCCCAAATCAAGCACAATGCCATGAAATTCAACATGCCCGTCATCCCCTCTCCTTCGCAAGGAGAGGGTTGGGGTGAGGTCTTCAACAATTTTTGATAAATTTTTAAAATTATCATTGATTAAAATAATATTTTGTAATTTGTAATTTGTAATTTGTAATTTGGCATTTTTTATTGCCATTTCATCTAAATCAACGGCTAAAACTTTCCCGCCTCCCCCTACCTTCTTAGCAATCTCAATCGTATATCCGGCCCCGCCCAAAGTGCAATCAATAAAACATTGTCCGGGCTTGGGATTTAAATATTCTAATACCTCTTTTAACATTACTGGAGTGTGTTGATAAATCATTCTTTTTTATAATGACATGTTTATACGCCAAGCTCCCCCAATGCTTCAGCGATGTCACCGCTCTTTTTCTCCGTGCTTGTTTTATGTTTATTCCAAGTCGCCTCGTCCCAAATTTCCAGCCTGTCAAAAAGCCCCGCTACGATAACTTTCTTTTTTAGACCGGCGAATTTTCTTAAATAATGGGGCAAAATAATCCTGCCTTGGCTGTCAAAGTCAACATCCATAGCTCCCGCGAGCATAAAACGGGCAAATGCCCTCGTATTGGCTTTATTTATCGGCATATTCGCCAGCTTCGGCGCCAATTCCAGCCATTTTTTCTTGGTATATAATACTAAGCAATTATCCAATCCTTTTGTCACGACCGCTCCGTCTTTTAAATCAACGCGAAATTTAGCCGGTATCGCCAGCCTGCCTTTTAAATCTAAATTGTGTTCGTATTCTCCGATAAACATATTTTATTTTTCACCATTATTCCCCACTTTTCACCATCATAATTTCATTTTACACCACAACGCGCCCTTTGTCAATCATAAATACCCAAAACAAAACCATTAGAAAATTAACTAAAATTAGTTAAATTGCCAATCAAAAAACCCCGCCTGTTGATAAGCGAGGAATTTTAATAATTAAATTGATATTATTTTACAAACAACAAGCGCCAAAAACTGCCAAGTTGTCAACATTTCATCCACAACCCACAACAAGGAACAGGGAACAAGGAGCAAGGAGCAAGGAGCATAGTGTTCCGTGTTCCGTGTTCCGTGTTCTATGTTCCATGTTGTGTGATATTCGGCTCTTTGCTGTAAATCGGCTCAATAACATTAAACTTTTTTAACCCCGTTAGATAATTTTTCATATCTAATGGGGTTAAACCCTTTTTAAGCTTTTCGCGGCCATTCGCAGTTCCTTCCACCGGAACTCTTAGAGCAAACCCCAGACCGTTGGCGGTAACCGCGCCAATACGCAAAGCCGTGAAACTTGTCCTGATCGCGGCATCGGGACTGCCGCCGCGATTAACAACTTTTATTTTTTTAATATCTTTAATTTTTAGCTTATTTTGCGCCAACATTTTATCAATCATCGGCAGCAATTTCTCGGCTTGGGCGTATTTAGCTTTAATTTTCTTTTGCGCCGCTATCTCATCTTGACCGCGAATATTCTTTTTTACGGCAACAATAATATTGTCTCCTTGAGTTGTGTCAATAAATAATATCATAAAATTCATAAAGCTATATTATCATCTTCTCTTCTCAAAAATTTTTAGCATATTCTCAACTTCGCTTTTAGATTTTTCCAAGTTTTCATTGGTTAAATCCGCGTCAATATAAGCGCGCCAAGTCCTTCCCCTCGCTCCCCAATTCCATTGCCCCAAAGGCCCGTCAACGCCGAATTTCATCTCTCCCCCGTCAATCTTAACGACATAATCAAAGCCCGGCTTAAAATCTTTAATTCTATAGACCCCGCCTTTAACTTCAAAATTCTTCTCGGTAACCGCGACGCCGAATATCTTGCTTAATCCGCTTTTATAATCATGATGCTTTAATATTTCCACTATTCCTTCCATCCTGCCGGGATTGCCGCTGACATTTTTAAACTGGTAAAAATATTCATAAGCGTCATCATAAGATACGTTCGCGCCCTCAACCATTTTTATGGATTCAGCCGCCTGTTCCAAGTTGTTTTTATGGTTCATCAAATGTAAAAGCTTGTCTCCTTCGTCCGCGGACAATCCGTCCCGCGGATTAATTTTTAATTTCTCCATAATTTCTTCCGTTATGCCGTATTCTGTTTCCAATTTGGCGATAGCTTCATCTCCCGCCGGCATAGCATGATCCGCCTCCACTGCTTCGCTTAAATCAATATGCCGAACCGGCTCGCCTCGCTCGCCTCGCTGAAGCCATGGCGAAGCGGGCTGGAGCTTTGGCGAAGCGGGCTCGCCACTTGCCGCTTCCAACGCTTCCCGCCCCCCTTCTCTAATACCGCCTTTATGCTCATACTCGTAAAATTCCTTATCCGCCCCCTCAAATTTAGCGCCTTTAAAATTTTCGGCCAACTCGCGGACTTCTTGGGATTTAAAGTTTCCTTCCTCGCCTTTAAAATATTCATGGACTTGGGTTTTTCCTTGGGCGTCTTTTTCCAAAACATAAGCCGCCCGGCCGATTCCTTTCGCGCCGACCCTGATTTCCTCGCCTGTTTCAGGGTTAACATAGCCGGCTTTTATGGCAGTACGGTGAGCTTCTCCGCCCGACCACTTGTGAATCGCCTGCTTGTCATTCATATCGCCTTTATAACCGTAGTTTTCCGGCTTCGCTTCAAGCTGGCGCCTTATGGCATGCTCAACGCCTTCGTCTTTATGGATTGCGGCTAAATCCAATTTTGCATCCGCTATTTTCCCCGCGGCTGGAACTTCTTTTGCCGCTTGCTCCATTTCTTCTACGGTTTCTATAAATCTTGGCTTTTGCAATTGCTCCAATTCTTCTTTATGAAGCCTGGCTAAAGTTTCTTTTAAATCGGTTTTCTGGCTTTTTACGCCTGACATTCCTTTTGTCTGCTTATCCCAGCCAAGCCATTCGCCGGCAAAATGCCTTATCGCGTAACCGGCAGTGGCAAAACCAGCGCTAAAAATCGCGCCTCTTATCATTTGGTCGCGTAAATACTTTTTTTGCGCTTTTGATATTTCTTTTTCTTGTTTTTCTAAAAATTTCTCAATAACCTTAATATCTTCCGAATATTTTATTTTACTTTCCATAATCAGCTCTATGTCTTCAAAATAATTTTGTTGTTCAATATAAACTCGCGCATCTGACAATTTTTTTATTAATTCATACTGATTATATAATCTATTATCTTTATCGCCAAAATTTATTGTCCCGTCTTCTATTTTATCTTGCGCGTCATTAAGATGAAATCTCAAAGATCTAATCATTTCTTCTTGTTTATCCGTGTCATCTGACTCTTTTAATTTATTAATTAAAAAATCAATTGATTCATATATATATTTAGCATCAACATAATCTTTAGTTTCTTTATTTTTATCCTCCGCTCCTTTTCTGGCTGATTTTTCCCTGTCTTTTAATGTTTCTTCACCCCTTCTTCTTGCCATCCATCCTCCTACTGTCGCGGCTGCTAAGGGGGCGCCTGCCAAACCAACCAAACTCATAGTGGCGGTCCTGGTTATAAAACCGGCTCCGGCGTAAATTCCCCGCTCCGTGGCGACATTTGCCCAAACCCGCAACCACACTTTTTTATCTTTAATCTTTTGCAATTGTTTCTCAACTTTAGGGTGAGTATTTAAAAATTGATTTAATTTTATTTTTGCTTCAATATCATTCATGGATAAAAAAACTTCTTCATTTTCGGCATTTTTTATCTTTATGTTTATAATATTTATTTTTGCTTCTTCATATTGCTCTTCCGTTCTATTATATGCCGCCTGTTCTTTTCTGCTTGCCGTCTTTAATGACCATTCATACGGCATCCTGCTAAATCCATTGGCAATTCTATTGAATTCATCTAATTGTTCTTTGTGTTCAGGCCCTAATTCTGACGCGAATTGTATTTCCAGTTTTCCATCTTTAATTTCAACTTCCGGTCCGAATTCTTTTAATCCATTGGCAAGCTGTCGCAGTACTATTCCGTGCGCTTTCATCCCGCCCTGCGTTATTTCTTCGGCATTTTCTTTCTCTAATTTAGCTATTTGATATTTTTTGCTGATGCCTTGCCATATTCTGCCTAAAAATTTTGTCTCCGCGATATTTTTTTTATGTTTAATCGCGGACTCTTCCTGAATTCTGCCTAAAGTTAATTGTTTTAAATTTTCCAAAATTAAAAGCTGCTGTCCTTCCGATAAGCTGTTAAAATTTTCTATTTGTTCCAAATCTTCTTTGTTAATATTAAATTCTTTGCTGAAATTATCTATAACTTTCAGAGATATTTCTTTTATTTCCGGCTTTACTGCCGCTTCTTCTCTAATTTCCTCCTTTTTTTCTTCCTCAACCGTTCGCGGCGCTTCTTCACTTTCCCCTATCCATTTAAACAGATCTATTTTTATCCCTAATCCCGCGAATTGCTTTTCTATTTCCCCGATCTTTCTCTCAACATCCCTGAATCTTCCCACTTTATCCGTTCCGCTCTCGCCCAGTATCTTGCTCCTCTCGCCCCATAATGCCAAATACCTATCTTTTAATTCTTCTGTTAATTCCTCTCTCTCATACATCTCTGCGTCAATCTCCTTATCGGCCATTTCAGCTCTCCTGAGTTGCGCTTCTTGATGAGATATTTTCTTCTCGCTCCCCATCTCAGCCGCTTTATCGGTTATTAAATCTTCAACTTTTTGCGACTCCTGTTCTGTTTTTACCGCTTCAGCGGCTTTTATAATTCTTCCATCTTCGCCTATTTCCCAATTTAATTTCCGCGCCAACTGTTCAACTGCTTCATCGCGCTGGCTTTCGGTATATCCTTGCTCAACCATTTTTTTCCTTAACTCGCTGGTTACATTAAATACTTCTTGATTTTTCAATCCGCCCTCATTATAATCTTTAATCACTCCGTCTATTAAATCTCCAACTTCTTCGCGCTCAAAAATATTTTCACCACCCACAATTTTAACTATATTTTCAGCATCTTTATCCGTAAATTTTTTATTTTCTATTGTTTTGGATAATCCGTTTAATATTGTATCATAAACTTCATTTAACCTTCGTAATAACTCTTTCTGTTCATCCTCTTTGTGAGATTCTTTAATTTGATTAACAATATCTTGCGCTTCTGCCGCTTTATTTTTAAGCTCTTCGGTTTTAATATCTTCTTCTGTTAATTCATTGATATAATTCAAAATCCCTTCTGCTTTATGCGCGTTTGATATTAAAATTCCATATCCTCTTTTTTGTTTTTCCGGGCTCTTATTATTATCGTGTTTAATTTCTTTTTTTAAACCGTTTTCTTCTGTTTTCCTTTCAGGTTCCTTTATTTCCTGAATTTCGGAATCAGCCCTAAAATTATTTCGTTCTTGCGAACGCCTTTCTTTTTGTTTGTCCTTTCTTTTTGAACGAATAGCCTCTCCTTTAAATTGTTCAGAATTATTATTTCGCATACAAAATATTTAAATTACCTTGAATTATAAAACATCTTAGAAACGAAATAATTTTTTCATTTTTGAAGCGAGGACTGTTTGAGGACGCCACAGGCGGACGAGTTCCGCAGTGAAAAAATGAAAAAATTATTTCGTTTCGTATATTTAAATTGACAGCGACATATCTAACTCACCCCCGCTTCGTCAATCACCACAATCTTCCTGCCCTCCAATATTTCATACAAAAATATATCTGTAATATCCCTTCTGTATTTAAATTCTCTTGAATCCATTAAGGTAAAATTTATTTCCCTGCCCAGCTCCAGTTCCAATTCTTTAATAAGTTTTAATAATTTATTTTTATTGACATTTCCGACAATCAATAAATCGGTTAACGCATTGTTATTGGCAAAAAAACCGGTTAAAATCAGCAGTTTTATTTTGCCGATTTTTTGCAATTTGCCTACAAAATCTCTTCCATATAAAATCTGGGCTTTAACAACCAAGGCCTTGATTTCCTCAAATAAGACAAAGGCGATATTGGCGCGGTAATATTTTTTTTCCTGCTTGCCCGCCATAGCTTCAGCGGAGGAGGGCTTGTCCTCCGAAACCTTGGCGAAGGAGGGCTTATTATTGCCGTCATCGCCATAATCGCCATAATCATTCGCGCTATCGCCGACTTTTGAACTGACGCCATGGACGGAAGTTAAAATGCCGAATTTTTCCAAATTTTCAAGCTCCCGGCGCGTAGAATTAAGCTGCAGCTTTAAATTGCGGGACAATTGCCTGATATAATACTTTTCTCTTGGGTTAAGCAAGAAAATATTCAATATTTTTACCCTGGCGCGAGAGCCAAAAAGCTTTTCTAACATAAAATTTGGATTTTTACTACTTATATTGTATAATATACATAACATAAAGTCAAAAAACTATGTATTATAAAATAGCCCAATTATCGCTCACCTCTTCGCAAAAAGCCGCTACCACAAGCGAAATTTTTATCGCTCAGCCGGATGCCGACAAAGAGCAATTGGTTGGCAAGCTTTTTATTTTGGCTGAAATTGAATCAGGCAAAGCCAATCCCGAGTACTCGGGATTAAAAATAATTAATTTCCTGATTAACAGCTTAAACCAAAATTATTATCAAAATGAAAAAATAATATTGCGCGAAAAAATCAGCGCGCTTAAACCCGAGCATATTTTTGAATCGGCGCTGGGCAAAACCAATAAAAATTTAACTGAATTTTTGGAAAGCGAAAAAATCAAGATTAACCCCGGCGCCGCCAATATCACCGCCGGCATTATTTACAAAAACGAGCTTCATTTCGCGAACATAGGCAAAAATAAAGCATTGTTGATATATAAAGAGCCGATGAAAGCCAAGAGCCGCGGCGATGAGCGGCAGGCGCCTTCGCTTGATGAAAAAAAATACAAAATCACCGACATCGCCCGGCAAAAAGAAACAGCCGGCGAAAAACCCGCTGATTTGGCGAAATTATTCACTAATGTGATCAGCGGACAAATACCCCCGGGCGGTTATTTTATTTTTGCCAACGAGGCTCTGCCGGAGTATTTATCCGGCAAACAGCTTACTGAAATCGTTACTACCCTGCCTCCGGCCGGCGCCGTGGAGCAAATCAAAAATACGCTTGTTAAAATTAACGCTTATGTTTCATTTTTGGGGATAATTATTAAGAACACTTTCGGCGAAGAAGCCCCTGAATTAAGCTATAAGATAACTCGCGCCGCCAGCCAGGCATCAGTTGAAAATTTAAGCGCCACCGAGCAGACAACCGAGAAACTGTTAACCCCGTCGGGCGTGATAGATTTTAAAAAATGGCTGGACTTTTTGCCTGCCCTATTTAAAAAATTCACGGCAAGGGGGCGGCGCGAGAGCAAGCCGATCTTGCTGAAGGATAAAATTTTTATAAAAAAACGCTCCGGTTTTTTATCCATAAAAAAATATTGGCAGATATTAAAAAATATTTTTGCCGTTATCGCCAATTCTTTCCTTTATCTTATAAAACTGCTTTCCAGCAAAGAAAAAATAACCAGCCAGGCGCAACTTATCGCGCAAAAAGCCGGCGAAACAACAAATTCATTTGCCGTTTGGTTTAAAAATTTAAAAATCAAGCGCAAAATAGCCCTTATTGTTTTCGCGGCTTGCGTTTTATTGCTAATACAGAACTTGGCGCTTACAAGCTTAAAAAATAAAAAGGCGGAAAATGAAAAAATTTACGACGGATTGACCGAAACAATAAAACGAAAACAAAGCCAAATTGAAGCCAGCCTTCTCTATAAGAATGAAGAAAGCGCGAAAAATCTGCTTGATGAAGTGGAAAATTTAATAACCCAGTTTCCCCAAGAGACCGAACAACAAAAAGAACAATATGATGATCTTTTAAATAAGTTGAGAGAGCAGATGGAAACAATAAGGCGGGTGGTAAAAATAGGCCCCTTAAACGGATTGGCTGATTTCGCCAATTTAAACAGCGGCGCCGAGCCGGATAATTTAATTTTTATAAACAAGATAATTTACGCCGGGGATTCAAAGCAAAAATCAATATACAGTTTGGACATTAGCGACAATTCAATTACCGCCATCGCGGATACGGGGCAATCCATCAACGGCTTGCGCTACCCGACGGCTGACAAAAATAATAATATTTACTACTTTAATCTTGACAGCATTGTCAAGCTTGAAACGGAAAGCAGAGAAATAACAAATTTAACAGCTGATTTTAAAAATAACCGGCAAGCCGTTGACATTGATGCTTACAACGGAAGATTATACCTGCTTGACAGGCAAAACAGCCAAATATACCGCTATAATATCGCTAAAAACAGCCTGACCGAAGCGCAGGCATGGCTGAATGAAAAGGCTGATTTTGCCGACGCCGTTAATATGGCGATAGACGGCAGTATCTATGTTTTAAAAAATAACGGCCAATTATTAAAATATTTGAAAGGCCGAAGCCAGGAATTTAAGCTCGCCAAAGTTGAGCCGAAACTTGAAAACCCAAGCAAACTAATCGTTTCTCCCGAGCTTAAATATATTTACATTTTGGAACCGTCTAACAAACGGCTGGTTGTTTTTGACAAAACGGGCGTTTTTTTAACGCAATACCAATCCGACCAATTTAATGATTTAAAAGACTTTGCCGTTGATGAGGCTGACAAAAAAATTTATTTCCTGGACAAAACTTCCGTTTATGGCATAGAAGCGAAGCATTTTGAATAAGCGACAAATGCGAATATTCAACACAAAAACGCATAACGATTTCACGTTATGCGTTATGTATTATGCGTTATGCGATAATTACTTTAGCGTTACCTTGGCGCCCGCTTCTTCAAGCCTTTTCTTCATCGCCTCGGCTTCTTCTTTTTTAACCCCTTCTTTCACCATTTTAGGGGCGCTGTCAACCAAGTCTTTGGCATCCTTAAGGCCCATTTCCGTCAATTCCCTGATCGCTTTAATAACGGCGATTTTATTGCCGCCCGCTTCGGTAATCTCAACGTCAAAACTGATTTTTTCTTCAACCGGCGCGGCTTCGCCCGCCGGCGCTCCCGCGGCCATCATCATGGCCGGCGCGGCGGCTGACACGCCGAATTTCTTTTCCAAAATCTTGACCAATTCGGCTAAATCAAGCACGGACATTTTTTCAATCTCTTCCACAAGAGATTTGAATTTTTTAGGGACTTCCACCTCGGTGGATTCTTCCTTGCCCGCCATAGCCCCGCTTTGCGGAGCGGAGGAGGGTTGTTTAATTTCTTCTGCCATAAGTTTAATTTATTTAATTTATTATGATTTATTTTTTTCTTCAATCGCCTTCAGCACATACACTAAATTGCGCAAGTTGCCGCAGAGCGCGTTGACAAAGCCGGATATCGGAGCATTGATTGAGCCGACGACTTTCGCGTATAATTCCTGTTTGCCCGGCAGTCCCGCCAATTCGGCGACCTGAGCGGCTTCAATGAATTTATTTTCCAAGATGCCGCCGATAAATTCAACCTTTTCCTTGTTGCTCTTTCTAAATTTATCAATAATCTTGGCTGGAGCGACTTCATCACCATAGCCGAATACTGTTGCCACTCTTCCTTCAAATTCTTTGGTTTTAACATTACCGCCGCCGATTTTGGAATCCTGCAGGGCCAAATCCAGCAATGTCTTTTTGGCTACATAATATTCGCTTTGCTCTTGGCGCAGGGATTGGCGCAATTCTTCATTTTCTTTAACTCCCAACGCGTTAAAACTGACAAAAACAACGGCTTTTGCCTTATTGAATTTATCAATTAAACTATTGATAATTTGCTTTTTTTGTTCTTTGGTTTTCGGCATAAATTTAAATCTTTAAAAATAAAAAAACTGTGTTTTACCACAGACAAATATTTTAGCTAACAACAGCTAATTAATACCTCGGCAGGTCTTACAAGTTTTGCCTGCTATCTGCGGTATGATATTTACCCTAGTTAAATAAAGCCACTAATGAAGTCGGGGTTAAAGATAAGTAGCAATTGGTGGTTTAAGGATACCAACAAGCGACACCTATTTAACGGGGTTTATTTATATTTCCATAATACCATAATAAAAAATTATGTCAAGTTATTTCTTCTTCAGCTCCTCTTTATAATTAAAAATCGGGCCGACGGCAAAAAACTTTTTATCGCCTAAATTATAAACTACCATTAATAATTTAACCCCCTTGACGCTTTCCATAATACTGCCGTCGGCGAATTTCAATTCCATGCTTTTTTCGGCGCTCTCTTTGACAATGAATTTCTTGGTTAAATTATAAACAAACCTGCGGTCGTCGTAATCCAAAATTTCATTATTCAGCTCTTTTTTAATAAGATACTTGACGCTTGCCAATTCCGCGGTTAAATCGGTTAATTTTATATAGGCAAAATCCTTGTCATTTAACACTTTTAACTCCAAAAATATCCGCGACAGCATTTTAGCGTTAGCGATCAGCTCGTTTATTAAAACCAAATCCGGCTCAATATAATCGTAATCGCCGATTACCACGCCGAATTTATTGTCTTCAACTATTCCGCTTTCAAATATTTCAACCGGCAGCTGCATATTCACCCAGGCGCCTAAAACGGTATTTATGTTCTTCTCCTTCCATCCGGCATTATCAATAAAAATAGGCCGGGCTGACGAATCGGTTGATTCCAAATACGGCTTGGCAATGCTTAATGTTGCCCAGTAATTATTGTTATGCCAGCTGTCAATATTAAAATTATCCAATTGGCTCCTTAGCGCCGCGGCTTGGCCGGCGTAATTTTGATAATTCGTATTTTCTTTAAAATAGCCGTTGCTTTCAGGTATGGAATAAATCAAATTAACGACATCCAGGCCAATCCCTCTGCAGCGATACGGGGCTTTCGCGTTGCAATAAGTTATATTATTGCTTTTACCCGCTTCGCCCGCAAAGCGAGGCGAGTTTTTCAGTTCCGCGGCTTGGCCGGCATAAGAAGCGGCGTTAGGGCTTGTAAGCCGGCTGAAAATATAATCATCGGGCCAGTAGGGTTTTTGCAGCAGCCGCATGCCTAAAAGCGGTTTGGCTGAATTATCAGCCCTGTCTATGCCGCCTTCAATTCCGAGAAATTCATATTCAACTATCTTCTCGCGCAATTTTAGCGCGTTATCGTCCCTTTGCGGATTATCCGAGGAAAACATTTCGTCAATTTTATAATCTTTGCCGAAAAGCTCAATCAAAGCTCTGTTGTAATGCAAATAAGTCAAATCGCGGCTTAGCCCTGAAAAGAAGGAAATAATTTTATAGATTTTCGCCCAATTATTTTTAAATTCCTGATTATCTGAAAAATCCCTGGCAATTGAGCATGCCGCGATCATGTTAATCAGCCAATCATTCCTGTCCAGCAAGCACTCTTGGGAAGCTTCCCCTTGGGAGCAGGCGCCGTCTTGATAATAAAGCGGGAAAACCGAATTCATCCACCTGAAAGCTAAATAATAATTGTATAACTTGGCATTACTTTTGTATTCCTCAGGCGCGGCGAACTCTTTGTAATCCCTGTTATAAAGAAAAATTTTAGACTTCGCTGTCCCGCCGGCTTTTGTAATTAAATCAACCTCCTTTTTCACGTCTTCCTCCAGATAATCCGGCAAATTAAATTCAAATTCCGACGCTTCTTGTTTGTTAAATTTATCAATACTATACGTTTCTTCGCTGATTTGTTCGGACTTTGGCTTTAAAAGCTCCAAGACAACGGCGAAATAAGCGGCTTCCAATCTTTTCCCTTCCAACAGCGGACTGTTAACCATGCCGGCCTTTCGGCGCATCTCCATGTATTTGCCGTTAGCCGTTTCATACAAACTTTTATTAATTTGCCAAACCTCCCTGTAAAAAATATTTTTTTCTATTTCTTTATAAGCTGATTTTAAAATATTCTGATAATAATAAATTAGAAAATCGCCGGTAACAAACACGGGCGCTTCTTTTTTTATTAATAAATCATAAGCGCCATAAAAATTATCCGCTTGATCCGCGAAGGGATTATCAAGAACGGCAAAGCCGTTTTTATTCAATTGATCAATGTAAGGGTCTAAATTAATCTTTCTGGAAATATCGTAATAATTCGTCACATCGGCTTTGACATTAATCGGCAGTCCCAGTCCGGCCGGCTTAAATTCAAAATTATCGTCTTCTTTTTCGTAAAAATCGCCGAAAGCCAATGTTTCGGCTTGAATTTCATCGCCGCCGCCGTTGCCGTTGCCGGCCGCGCCGTTGCCTTCCCAAGCGCCCGGCAAACGGCTGGCGCCCTGCTCGTTATCTCCGGCTTGCTCTTCAGTTGAAGTTGATGTTTGCCCGCCGGTCTTAACATTCTTTTCTCCTCTTGAAAATACGAAGTATAAAATAGCGCCTGCGCTTAAAATAACAATCAAAGCAATCAATATTATTGTTTTAGGGTTAAAATAATCCAAAAAGCCCGGAGCGGTTTTACCTTGGCTTGCCCCATTGGATAATTTTTCATATCTGACGGAGCTTGGCGGAGCGGAATCGGCTTTTATTTGATTTTGCTTATTTTTATCAATAAACATATAATAATTATAACATTTTTGCCGGCAAACGGCAAAAATTATTTTAAATACTTCGCCTTATTTCTGTTATGTTCATCCAAGGTTTTAGAAAATATAGTTTCACCTGTGTCTTGCCTGTTTAAAAAATAATTATACTCGGTGTATTGGGGATAAATCGCGGCGTTGATGGCATTAAGCCCGGGGTTGCAAATCGGGCCCGGCGGCAAGCCCGGGTTTCGGTAAGTGTTGTAAGGCGAATCAATTTTTGTGTCTTCTATTGAATATTGCTCTTTGTTCACGCCCAAAATATAAGCCAATGTAGCGCAGGACTCAAGCGACTGGCCGTATTTTATCCTGTCCCAAAAAATGCCGGAAACGATTTTAATGTCTTCCGGCGTTCTTACTTCTTTTTCAATGATTGACGCCATGGTAACAATTTCGTAAATCGTTCTGCCTTGCCTTGCTATTTCGTTTCGCATTTCGTCTGTTAATTTATCGTTAAAATTGATTAGCATCTTTTTAACAATGTCTTCCGCCGCGGCATCTTTAAAAATCCTGTAAGTATCAGGGAATAAATACCCCTCTAAATTTGCGCTTGGCGGCGCGTCGCCTAAAAACTCCGGATTCTTGATTCTTAATTCTTGATTCTTAATTCTTGATTTGGCAATATCAGAAAATTGATTTGCCAGCACAATTGTATTGTCCTGCAAGTACTTATTAATATCATTGATATTCCATCCTTCAACAATCGTTATTTTTCTTTCTTTGCTTAACGCCTCGCCGGCGGCTAAAATTTTGACTATTTCGCGGATTGTCAAGTTCGGACTTAAATTATATTCGCCTGATTTGATTTTCGTTTCCTGTTTGGTCAGCCAAGCATAAGCCTCAAAATTAAATTTTGATTTAATCAAGCCCGCGTCATACAAGTTTTGGCTGATTTGATTGACGCTTTGGCCTTTGCCGATAATAAACTGAGTATCTCGACCCAAGCTGCCGGCCGGAGTTGTGATGCCGCGCCAATACAAAAAACAAACGGTTATTAAAATAATCGCGACTGAAATTAATAAATATTTTATAATTTTAAGCGGCATATAATCTTAATTCTTAAGTCTTAAGTCCTATCATAATCGTCGTTATACCTTACAATATCGTCTTCGCCGAGATAACTGCCGGTTTGGACTTCTATTATTTCCAAATTAATCTTGCCGGGATTTTCCAAACGATGCTTCGCGAAAGCCGGAATGAATGTGCTTTCATTCTCTTTTAAAATAATCTCTTTATCGCTGTTGATTATTTTCGCCGCTCCCTTGACGACCACCCAGTGCTCGGCGCGATGGCGATGGGCCTGCAGGCTTAACTTGGCGCCCGGGTAAACCGTTATTTTTTTTACTTTATGGTTGTCCGCGTCAATCAGGATCTCATATTTTCCCCATGGCCTATAGACAATCAGGTTATGCTCCAGCTCCTTGATTCGGTTTCGCTTCAAGTAATCAACAATTTTCCTTACTTCTTCGCTGCGGCCTTTTTTTTGCACTAAAATACAGTCGCTGCTTTCCACCACTATAATATCCTCAACGCCTAAGGTCGCGATCAAGCGATTATTGGAACTGTGGGCGAATACATTTTTTGAATCTATGCTGATGTGCCTTGATTTGGAATTCTTATCTTGATGTATCTCCGACAAGCTGTCAAACGAGCCAATATCGCTCCAGCGAAAATCGCCTTCAAAAACCACTACCTTGCCGGACCTCTCGGAAATCGCCATATCTATAGATATCGCGGGCATTTTTTTGAAATCTTTTATGAAACCGCTATAATCTTTGGAAAATATTTGATAAATTTCCGGGCTATGCGCTTTTAATTCCCGCGCAAAAGTTTCGGCGCTAAATAAATACATTCCTGAATTCCATAAATATTGGCCGGATTGAACATACATCTTCGCCGTCTCCTTATCCGGCTTTTCTTTAAAGTCGCAAACTTTATAATAGCCGTTTTGCCTTTCCCCCTTTTTTATATAGCCGAAGCCGGTTTCCGGCTTGTTCGGAACGATGCCGATCGTGCCGATATTATCCCCTATTTCCGCCATTGCTTTTTTAACCAAATTTAAATAATTGCCCGTATCGCCGATATAATGGTCAGAAGGCAAAATAATAATGGGCGCCTTATCATTAATTTTCATTTCTTCAAGCAAATATTTTACCGCGTACGCTATAGCCGGCGCGGTATTTAGGCTGACAGGTTCGGTTAAAATCCGCTCTTTGCTGAAATCTTTATAAACATCTTTTATTTGATTAAAGACATTAAAAAAATTCTCCTTATTGGTTACCAATATAATGTTTTCCGCCGGCATGATTTTGCGTATGCGCAAAAATGTTTCCTGCAAAAGCGACTTGTCGCTGTAAAGCGGCAGAAACTGCTTGGGAAAATTTTTTCTGCTTAAAGGCCATAGGCGGGTGCCCGAGCCGCCGCAAAGAATTACGCTGTACATATTTATGAATTAAGAAATTAAAAATTTAGTTCCCTCCTCTAAGATTATAAAGGCAGGTGTTATTTAGTCCCTTCCTCTTGGATAAGAGGAGGGGCAGGATGGAGTTTGATTTATTTTTACTCCACCCCAACCCTCCTCTTAAAAAAGAGGAGGGAGTTGATATTTATTCTTTAATAAGCGGCACAAAAATGAACCCCGGGTATCTTTCTTTATTATATTTATTTTCTCCGATTTTATCAACAGCCACAATGTCCTGCGATTCGTATTGGCGGCCAATCGGCATTACCAGGCGGCCCCCTGTTTTCAACTGCTTTAACAATTTTTCCGGAACTTCCTCGGCCGCCGCCGCCGCGATAATTTTATCGTACGGCGCGTATTCAGGCAGGCCCTGATACCCGTCGCCGCAAATTATTCGCGCGATGCCTTTGCCGATAAAATTATACTTCATCACATTTTTTTCGCCGAAATCCTTTAATTCTTTAACCCGCTCAATGCCGTAAACTCTGCCTTGCTCGCCGACAATTTCCGAGAGCATCGCCGTTGTCCAGCCCGAGCCGCTTCCCGCGTCCAAAATCTTATCGCCTTTTTTCGGCCGCAGCAGTTCAAACATAAAAGCCACGGTAAGCGGCTGGGAAATTGTCTGGCCGCAGCCGATTGATAGAGGAGCGTTAATTTCCGCTTTGTCTTCGTCTCCAGGCAATAAAAAATCCCTGCGCTTGATTTTTTTAAACGCATTGATTATTTCCGGAGTTTTTAAATATTTAGATTGTATTAAGTCGTCTATTAAAGCCATAAATACTCCACCCCAACCCTCCTCTTATCAAAGAGGAGGGAATAATAAAAGAATAATTATCAAAACAGCCAAAGCAATTCTGTAAAAAGCAAAAACGTTCAAGCTATGCTCTTTGGCAAATTTTAAAAAATACTTAATGGCAACAAGGCCCGAGATAAAGGCCGCGAAAAAAGCAACCGCTAAAAGCGCAAATTCTTTGTCGCCAAAATCCGCTTTAAAAATTTGCGGAATTTTTGTTATGCTCGCGCCTAAAATAACAGGTATTGACAATAGCATTGAAAAGCGAACCGCCGCTTCCCTCTTTAAACCGGCGAATAAACCTGCTATAATGGTAATACCGGAGCGTGAAGTTCCCGGGATTAAAGCGATTGCCTGGGCAAAGCCGATAATCAAGGATTTGTTCCAGTTTAAATTTTTCAGCTCATCGGTTTTGCGGCTAACTTTTTCTAAAACAATAAACAGCGCGCCCACAACAATTAACATAACCGCGACCACTATCGGCGAGCGAAAAACCGATTCAATAATATCTCCAAACAGCCAGCCGGCCAAAGCGGCCGGAACAGTCGCTAAAATTATCAGCCAGCTTAATTTGCTAAATTCATCGCGGTATCCGGCAAAACTTTTCAGCCATGATTTTAACAATCGCAAAATGTCTTCGCGGAAAAACCAAACTACCGCCAAAACCGCGGCTAAATGCAAAGCTACATCAAACGCCAATTCATTTTTTAACGATAAATCAATAAACTTGTGCAGAATCACCAAATGCCCTGAGCTGGAAATGGGTAAAAATTCGGTTATTCCCTGTATGACGCCGAAAATAACGGCGTAAATGTAATCCATATAAATATAATTTTGAATTTCCAATTTTGAATTTTGATTGAATGCTTAATTTTTAATTTTGAATGTTTCAAAATTCTGTCATTCAAAATTGGTTCAAAATTCAAAATTTAAAATTAAAAATTCAATATTATGTCTCAAATTCTGTTGCTCCCGCTAATCGCCGGAGCTATCGCCCAAATTATCAAATTTTTCATCGGCTCCAACGAGCAAAAAATCAGCTTTAAAAACATTATGGCTTACTCTGGCATGCCTTCGGGACATAGCGCCATAGTAATATCATTAGCAACCATTATTGCCTTAAAAGAAGGATGGCAATCTCCTCTTCTCGCCGTTAGCGTCATTCTGGCCATAATCGTCATCCGCGACGCCTTAGGCATCCGGCGCTATTTGGGCGAGCATGGCAGAGTCCTGAATGTTTTGGTTAAAGATTTAGGCAATGACCAAGTGCTTGATGAAAAATATCCCCGCTTGCTGGAACGGGTCGGCCATACGCCAATGCAAGTTTTTGTCGGAGCGCTAATCGGCTTTTTTGTAAGCTTGGCCGGATTTTTATTGTTGAATTAAAACTATTTTCATTATAACACAAAACCGCTGCTTAGAGTAATGGTGATCTTAAGATAAATACAAAATCACCAACTCAAAAAGGTAGTAGTTTTAAAATTTATTACAACGATTTTTATATTTATTGTTTTAAATACGGACATTTTACTTTAAAGAAAAAATTAAATTAGAAAATGAAGTGGTAAGACAACCTTTTAAAAAAATAGTTATCAAAAGGCCGAGAAACATCCAAAAAGCGAAAGGGATGTGTTTTTTTTGTTTTTGCGGAACAAAAGACAATAAAGATGAAATAACTATAAATATAAACATAAAAAACATTGAACCTTTAATTGAAAGAAAAAGTTTAGGCCATATCGCCTGGGAATAAAAAATATAACTTATTGCTAAATTGATACTTATTGCAAGAAAAATTGTTATTATTATCCAAGTTTTTCTTAAAAAATTTTCCAAAACTTTGCGAAAAACAATAATTAATAAAAAGAAAATACTCTGTAATTCGCCGCTAAACTGGCTATTAATTTTCGTTTTAATTAATTGAAAAAATATAAAAATCATTAAATACCCTATTCCCATTTTTAAATAGCCAAAGTAGTTTGTTTTCAGTGAGCTTTTTAATTTTAAAATTCTTTCTTTGATGTTTAATATCCCCCCCTTGGAAGCTATTAAGTCCCTAAAAAAAAGAATGAAATTCTGGCAAATTAAAAAGAATAAAATCGGAATAAAAGTATTAATCAACAAGGAGAGAGAAGGAAAATAAGGAAATGCCGCGTCTTGATAATGCTTAAGGGGCAGCAATAAAGAAAAAAGAAAAAATAATTTAGCGTCGCCAGCCGACCACAAATCAAAACACCAAAGTATATAGCCAACTATTAAAGCAATGGTACAATTCAGAAATACTTTCCAAAAATAATCCCACCTAATAGTAATAATTTGCCAAGGATCATTTATCCCCCTATATTCAATATGCGTATAATAAAAATTCGTTACCGGCTCAGCTATCAGATTCCAAAGAACCAGGGCAGCCAGCATCGCAATGCCGTAAATTAATCCTATTACAATCCATTTATTCCTTATTTTGCCCTCTTTAAAATCTTGGTAACTTGTAATTACGCCAATACAAAAAAGAAATGGTAAAAATAAAAAATCAAGTATCATATTAATTAATCGGGGTTAATTCTTGATCGCTATAATATTTTATATAATCTTTCCAAATGCCTTCGCAAAGATTATAGGCTCTACAGCTATTACATCTGTCTGTTTTAACGCGAGCCAGTTGTTTTCGGGAATTCTCTACATTTAAATTCATAAAATCAGGCGCCAGATGTTCAGTATGAAAATTTTTTGATTCCTGAAATTCACTGATTTGATCTTCGTATCCTACAAAATGGCAAAAAGGAACATAACGAACTGTCCAATGAGGAATTTTATTCTTTCTTCCCAATTCCAAGCATTGGCGAACATAAGGAGCGATTTTAGAAATTTTTGGGACAAATTTTAAAAAATTATTCTTGGCGGCCCCATAAGTAGGATCAACAAAAATAAATTCGGAATTTTTAAATCCTAATTTTATAATTAACCGGCCAATTTTTTTTAAATGCAAGTAATTTTGTTTGACAATGGTAGTATTGGTGCCTAATCGCTCAAGCCCCAGCGCCTGAACATTTTTTATGCCTTGTATTATTTGCTCAAAACTTCCCTTTGATTGAGTTAACGAATTATGCAAATCCGCATTATGGCCATGAATGGAAAAAATTAAATCAGTTAAACCAGCTTGAACAATTCTTTTGGCGAATTCTTTATAGGCAAAAAGCCGACCGTTTGTAGCCATTACTATATTCTCAAACTTTAATTGAGAAGCGAATTTAATCAAATCAACAATATCCGGCCTAATGGTTGGCTCGCCTCCGATTAATTCTAAATAAGTAAAACCTTTATTTCGAGCCCATGCTATTTCTTTCATGACCTGTTCAGTGGTCTTATCGGCTAAATCTCTTTTATCAATATTCAGGCAAAATTGGCAATTATTATTACAGCGATAGCCGGTAATAATAACAATTTTATTAATTTTTTTATTTTGGCTTTTCATAAATAGGCTGAAATTCGCTATCACCGAAAAGATTAGAATAACTGTTCCAGACACCTTCACAATTTTGAAAATATCTGCATCGTTGGCATCTTTTAAGTTTAGTTTTATTTTTAATTCGATCAAAGTCAATGCTCTCCACAGTAATATCGGGCGCGCCAACCTTGGTATTGAAAGGACTGGATTCAACCATTTTATCTTCGTGGCCGGATAAACAGCAGGGTGGAATATTAAAAACTATTCCTTTGTCCAATTCTAATTCATCAATTAAATTAAACGTTTCTTCTAAATAAGGCGCAGCTTTTTTTATATTAATTCCCACTTCGCGCCAATTATCCGCCATTCTTCCGGTATACAGGGGATAAATAAAGCAAAAGCTTCCAATCCCCATCTGGCTAAAAAAATCAACAAATTGCGGATATTCTTTGTAATTATATTTATTTATAACTGTATTTATTTCTATGCGAACCTTTAGTTTTTGTAAATTTTCAATAGCTTTTAATATATTTTTAAAAGCTCCCGGAACATTTACTAAATAATCATGTATTTTAGCTTTGCGGCTATGAATTGAAATTTTCACAAAATCCAAGCCTGATTCCACTAAATGTTTGCAATAATCAGGGCGCGAGAGAGCAATGCCATTTGTTTCTATTCTGACAATGTCAAATTTTAACTGCTTAGCGAAATTTATTAAAAATTGCAGATCTTTTCTTATAGTCGGCTCTCCGCCGCCGATTCCTAAATACTTAAAGCCGTCTTTTTTGGCATCATAAATTGTCTTTAAAAGCTCTTTTGTTGAATTGTTAACATTCCTTTTCGCCGGGTCAATAGAACAAAACCTGCAATTCGCATTGCAAGCATACCCGGGCAACAATTCAAAAAGGTCTCTGTCTTCTTTTTTTAATATTTTTGTATAATTTTCTGGCATAAGCTTAAACTAATTTTTTGTACTGCTTGCCTTCTTCGGTTAAACTCCAAAAATATTCACCTTTTTTAAGTTCTTTTTTAACTAAGTTTCTTTTGGATAATTTTTCACCAACAAAAAAAACTTCGCTTCTGTCGCTGCAGGCGGCGCATATTTTAAATTTTTTTGCTAACATCAATACTCTTTTACTGGGAATACTGTTTTCAGTTTTTAATATTAATATCAGACATTTTTCAAGGTCAGTTAATGGCCTGCTGCCAGCGGAAGTTCTTATTAATAATTTCAGATTTTTTTGAGGATTAATCATTTTATAAAAATTTAACTGTTTTTTAAAAATTTTTTTAAAGCTTTGATAAAAATATCAATTTCCTCTTTGGTGTTATAAATAAAAAATGATAACCTCATGGAAATTGGATGGCCCAAAAAATCATGCAAGGGTTGGGCGCAGTGGTGGCCGCAACGAACCGCAATAATATAATCTTTCAGCTCGTAATTTAAGTAAAGATTAAAATCATAAAGAGATAATTTTTTGGGTTGTAGATAAAATGATATTAAGGAGCTTGGCTTTTGCTTTTTGTAATTGGTTAAAAACCGCACTTCGTTAATATTCTGCAATTGTTGTCGGGCGTAGCGAGTTAAAGACTCAATTTTTCTAGTGATCTTTTGATAGCCAATATTAGACAAAAAATTAACAGAGGAATCAAGGCCGGCTATTCCCGCGTAATGCTGTATGCCGGCTTCAAATCCTGATGATGATGGAAGGTATTTAACATAAATATTATTACCTTTTATTTTCACTGATTGAACGGTGCCGCCGCCAACATTAAAAGGGCTAAAATTTTTAAGATGGCCTTTGCGAACATATAAAACGCCTATGCCGGTCGGAGCGCCTATCTTATGCCCTGAAAAAACCAGATAATCTATTTTATTCTTTTGAACATCTTCTTTATGTGAAGCAACGTATTGCGCGTCATCAACTAAAATTTTCGCTTCTTTACTATGCGCCATATCGGCAATTTTTTTCACCGGATAAACTAACCCCGTAACATTAGACAAATGGGTAATCGCGACCAATGCTGTTTTTTTAGTAATGATTTTATTTAATTTATCTAAATCCAAAGTTCCATCTTTGTTTGGTGATAAAATTTTAATTTCAAATCCCCTTTTCTTACTCTGCTCATAAAATGGGAGAAGATTACTATGATGCTCAAGGGTTGTTAACACTATTTCATTTTTTGTCTTTCTTATCGGCAGTGAAGCCGCAATTAAATTAATGCCTTCGGTTGTATTTTTGGTCCAGATTATGTCATCAGATGATGAAGCATTTATAAACTGCCTTACATTTTCTTTGGTCTTCTCAACTAATTCTTGAACTTGCCAACTCAAATGATGGCTTGAGCGATCACCGCTGCAAACTCCCAAATTTTGATAATAATCGTTGACTGCCTTGATTACCGGTTTTGGTTTTAATGCCGTGCAGGCATTATCAAAATAAATTAATTTTTTGCCATTAATTTTTTTCTGCAAGACAGGAAATTCTTTTTTTATATTAAGAATATTCATTTATTTAATTGGATAAACTTTAGTTTTTTGCCCGAAATGCTCAAGATAATCTTTTCTTACTCCGCAACAATAAGATGACCAGGAACAATGCTTGCACTCTAACATTTTCACCTTTTCCTGTAAAGAATATTCTGGTTTTTCGTCACGGCTTATTTTCTGATAATCAATATGATAATTCCTATATTCTTCTAAATAACAAAGGGGAATATGGTCAATAATAAATTCTATATTTAATTTTTGGCATTCTCTGAAAATTTCCGATAAAAAAGGTTTCACTTTTTCATAGCTAATTAAAATTTTGGAATTTTTCTTAGTCGCCCCCATTATCTTTATAAAACTAAATTGAATGTATTTCACTTTCGGAAAATTATTATTAACAAAAACAACATAATCCTTTAAATGTTTATAGTTTAAAGAATTAATAATGCAAGTTAGGCGAAAATTTGCTTTTTGCTCTTGTAAATTCTTTATTCCTATTATTTTTTTACCGAGTAGTCCTTTAGTTTGGGTTATTTTATCATGCACTGAAGAAATATGAGAAGGAAGATTTATATTAAACAAATCTACGCCTGAGTTAACAAGCTTATTTGCTAATCTTTCATAGTAACAAGTTATTCCGTTGGTCTGCAGCTCAACAAATAATTTCTTGTCTTTTGCTTTTTTAATCACCCAGAAAAGATCCTTTGACAAGGTCGGCTCTCCGCCGCTTATTACTAAACTGTCTTTCGCTTGATTAATTATTCGCTTAAAAAATTCTTTCCCTGATTGGTCTTTTCTTCCCTTAGCCGAACAAAAAAGACAATTTTGATTGCATTGATTTGTGATAGGAATAATATTCATTTATCTATTCTTAATTGAGCTTATGGGATTAAAAAAATTTCCCGTTTCTTTAACTTTTATTCCGTGTAAATTTAACCATGGCCTTATTTCCGGCTTTTTAACATAGTTAAAGTAGCTTTTGTGCACGCCTAAGCAATATTTTTTTAATTTGCATTTTTGGCACTCCGTCAGGTAAGTAACCTCGCTATCCGGCAATGTGCGCCAATCGTACATCCATAAAGACGGTTCTAACACGCAAAGCGGAAAATGATACAAACGGAAGTCTTTAAATAATTTGAAACATTTTTTAATTTGCTCCAGCACGGGCTGTATTTGCGTGTAGGTAATTCCAACATCGTTTTTATTAGTTTCCGCCTTGCCTTCAAATTCCAAAAATATTAAAACAACTCTATCGGCCTCGATGAAATTATTTTTAATAAACTCAAAAATTTTTGGTATTATTGTTAAATTATAACGATTAGCTATAATTCTAATTTCAATTTTCTGATCAGCCCTCCTCTCATTATATATTTTTTTTAATCCCTCAACTGTTTGAAAAAAACTTCCCGGCACTTGCGTAATTTTATCGTGAATTTCCGCATTATGGCCATGCAAAGGAACGGCAAAATCAATATTCTGATAAGACAGGCATTCTTTTCTAAAATTATCATATAAAAACATTCTTCCATTAGTTAAAAGCCTTATAATAACTCCGGGGAACCTCTTCCGCGCATAATCCAGCAATTTAAACAAATAGGGACAAATCGTTGTTTCGCCGCCAGTTAAACTTATGCTTTCAAGCGTCGTGTAATTATTCTTTTTCAGCTCCTCCTCAAAATAATTAATAACTGATTCAAAAGTAAAACAATCTTCCTGAATCATTTCTTCCGTGTTGGTGCACATTACGCAGCGATTATTGCACTTGTTCCAAATCGGCATTTCAATGTGGTTCATAAAATTATTTCAATTTAATAATACAAATTTGCAATAATTGCATTTGCAACACTCGTTTTTACAGGATGATCTCATCTTAAAAAAATCAGGGGGATATGGTTTGGAATATGGATTATTTTTTGATGCTTCCCACGCATTATTTAAGGTTGTGCTAGAAATATTATGGCAAAACAATGATCCACCATGTGATGATTGCATTGCCCTTAAAATTGTAATGTCCTTTTCGTTGACATATTCAGTTAGTATTTTTATTATTTCATTAGTTTCAAAATTTCTAGTACCTATCTTGAATTCATCAACTAAATCGCAATAATTTGATAAAAACTTAGGGGGTATGTATTGTCCTGTCAAAAATCTCCAATATTGGTCCGGCTTTAATTTCCCGCAAAAAAAGATTTTTGTCAAGTCCTGAAAATACTATACCATTTAGGACATTCGATTAAGGAAACATTTTTAATAAATAGTTTTGTGAATTTCATCGGCGCTTGATATTTAACGCTCGTATGGATTCTCCGTTTATTATAATAATCAATCCTTT
>JAUYAT010000018.1 GCA_030693295.1 bacterium | reverse complement strand
GCCGTATTGACAAATCAATTAATTAGGTATACAATTAAAATATATTTAAAAATAATCAAAATAATTTTATGTCTCAAAAAACTGACAGCCAGATACAAATCAGGATAGACGCGGTTACCAAGAAAAAAACTCAGAAAATTTTGGAAAATATCGGCCTGGATATCAGCTCGGCGGTAAGGCTATTTTTTAAGCAGATTATAAATACCGGCGGCCTGCCTTTAGAAACTCGGGATGAAAATGGTTTTACCTTAAAAAAATCGTTGGAGCTTAAAGAGGCGATTATTGACGCCAGAACCGCTAAAGAATCTTTCAAAAAATCAGGTGATTTAATCAAGAGCCTGCTTGCTTAGTTATTATGTTAATAGCCGGATACTCGCGACGTTTTAAAAAAGATTTTAAAGCTGCCGTTAAAGCCGATCCGTCAGTAGCGAACGAGTTGCGCGCTGTTTTAGATATTCTTATGTCTTGCCGCTCTTTACCGCCGGAATATCGCCAGCATAAATTATCCGGAGAATTTTCAGAATGCTTGGAGTGCCATTTGCGCCCGGATTTACTTTTAGTTTATAAAATAAATAAAAATGAGCTTTTGCTTTTTCTCCTGCGAATTGGGTCGCATAGCCGAATTTTTGGATAATTTATAATTCCGTGCATCCGCAAGATCAGCCGAAATCAATCCGGAAGTGAAAGACAAGGTGGAAAAATTTACCCCAGTTAAATAAAGCCGCCGATGAAGTCGGTGGTTAAATATAAGCCGCAGTTAGCGGTCTACCCCATTTAGATAGCAAGCATCTAACGGGGTCTAAAGCCGCCAGTAAGTTTACCCCGTTATTGCGAAGTAATTTTGCGGGGCGACACATATTTAACGGGGTTTATTGAGAGAGTAAATAGTAAATAGAATGAACAATAAGCCGCGCATTGACAGGAATTTTAAAGGTGATATATAATAGAAGTATACAGTTTTGTATACTTATACCTATAATATGGCAAAAAATCTTTCTCAAAGGCTTAAAATTCTTATTGAAAGCAAAAAAACAGTTTTTCGCGCCAAAGACCTTCAAAGCTTATGGCAGGAAAATTCCAGGAATACGGTTATTGCCGCCAAAAGGATGGTGGCTAAAAATTTAATTTTGAAATTAGCAAAAGGATATTACGCGCTCAATGATGAATATAACATTTACGAATTAGCCAACTTAATTATTTCACCTTCTTATGTTTCTTTTAACTCCGCTTTGTTTTTTTGGGGCGTTTGTTTTCAGGTGAGCAACACCGCGCAGTCAGTTTCTCTTTTAAACTATCAAAAAGAAGTGGGGGGCAGAATTTATAAATATCAAGCGATGAAAAAAACATTGTTTTTTAATTTAGAGGGCGTTGATTCAAAAAATAATATATCCGTTGCCAGTCCGGAAAGGGCTTTGCTTGATTCATTTTATTTTGGATTTGCCGCCAATATAGACGATTGGGAAAAAATAAATAAAACATATTTAAATAAACTTGCGCGAAGTTATCCGTTGAGCGTCCAAGAAAAAGTAAAAGACTTAAAATTATGACCCAAAAAAGATTTGACGCCAACAGGCACAAAAGCGTTTTAACGGAAATTTTAATGGACATTGTTAAACATTTAGACGGTAAAGCGGCTTTTAAAGGCGGCACCGCGGCTATGATGTTTTATAATCTGCCCCGAATGTCTCTTGATTTGGATTTTGATCTTTTAGAAAAATTAAGCGAAGAAGAGATTGATATTTTAAAGATTATTTTGCGCAAGCATGGCACAGTCAAAGAATTCAGGGATAAAAGATTTACGCTTTTCTTTTTGTTGGACTACGAGGCAAATTACCCTAATATTAAAGTGGAGTTTAATAAAAGAGTTTGGAAAAATAACAGTTATCAAACTGTTTGGCTTTTAGGCGTTGAAATAAAAATTGCTGATAAAAAAACAATGCTTTCCAACAAGCTGGTGGCTTTAAGCGAGAGAAAAGCTTTAGCGTCCAGGGATCTTTTTGATGTTCATTATTTTTTAAAGTCAGGGTATCCGCTTAATAAAGAGTTAATACAAGAAAGAACAAATAAAACATTAGGCGAGTTTCTTGATTACATAAAAGATTTTATAGCTAAAAATTACAGCCCCAAAAATATTCTTCAAGGATTAGGCGAGATTTTGGACGAGAGCAAAAAAACATGGGCCAAAGACTGCCTTATTTCTGAAACAATAAAAGAGTTGGATAAGTTATAATTATCTTTTTTATTCCACCTTGGCCAACAAGTATTACGAGATCGGCAACAAAGAAAAAGCGATTGAATACGGTGAAAAATCAGCCGAAATTAATCCGGAAGCGAGAGATAAGGTGGAGAAGTTTACCCCAGTTAAATAAAGCCGCCGATGAAGTCGGTGGTTAAATATAAGCCGCAGTTAGCGGTCTACCCCATTTAGATAGCAAGCATCTAACGGGGTCTAAAGCCGCCAGCAAGTTTACCCCGTTATTGCGAAGTAATTTTGC
>JAUYAT010000012.1 GCA_030693295.1 bacterium | reverse complement strand
TGCCGCATTGCCAGGCCGACGGCGGTTGACATTCGCGGCCCTATTTCATCCAGCACCAGCTTTAAATCAACGGGATAGGAAATCCTGTCCCAGGGGTTGCCGATAATAACATTTATGTCTAAAACCTTTGACAAATAGTTGGCAAAATTTATCAGCAAAGCCGAGCCGCCGGATAAAATTATTTTGTCCGCTGATTTGTTGTTTTTACTTTGGAATAAACTCAAAACATATTTTATTTCGTTAATCACTATGGAAATGGTTTCAATGATAGTCTTGGGAATCACATCTTCCTGCGATTCAAGCGAGCTTATTCCCAAGTCATATTTAAACTGCTCGGCCCGTTCCATGCCGATATTCAAATTATTGCCTATCGCCTTGGTGATGGTTAAACCGCCCACATCAACGCTACGGTTTAACACGGGAATGCCTTGATCAATGATTGAAATATCGGTGGTGTTGGCTCCCATTTCCACTATCATAACAACGGATTTGTCGTTGCCGACCAAAGCTCTGATTAACGCGAAAGTTTCCGTTTCCAAGCTTAAAAGATTGATCTGCGCGGCTTTAAAAATATCAATATATTTTTTGACCAGAGTTTTTGGCGCGCTGGTCAGTAAAATTTTCACATTGCCGTTGTTTTTGCCGCCCGTTTCAATTTTTTTCCAGTCCAGAATCATTTCTTCCAAGGGCAGGGGTATGACTTTTTTAGCTTCCCACTGCACGGCTGACTGTATGTCTTTTTTGCCGACTCCGGTTAAATTAATAATGGAAGAAAAAACCGAAAAAGTCGGCAAAGCGGCTACCGCGCTCCTGCTGTTCGCGCCGGCTTTTTCGCATATTTGATTTATAGTCCGCGCCGTTTGCTTGATATCAAACTGCTCCGCGCCACGCAAGCTTTCGCTAAAGCCGTATGTCATTAATTTGACATCGGCTCTTTCTTTTTTTAATTCAACAATTTTAACGCTTGAAGTGCCGATATCAATGCCTAAATAGCTATTGCTTGAAGAAAACAAACTCATAATTATAGAATTAAGAATTAATTATCGCTCTTGTCTATATTATATTAATATTATATAATAATATTAAGAAAACAGCAAAAGTACATTTAAATATTCTTATTTTATTATAACATAAAAACATATTAAATAAAAATGTATGGTTAATTTCTTTCTTAATAAAAAATTTCTTTTTGCAATCGGCTTTATTTTAACTGTTCTTGTTCTCGGCTATCTGATTTACAGCCTGTTTTTCAAGCAGGCAGTGCAGCAGCCGGCGGAAACCGAGCCGGCTACTTCTACCACGGCCGGCTTGCCAATAGCTCCTTATGGCGCGGGGCAGGTTGTTGCGCCGGCGGAGACGGGCGCCGGCTTGCCTCAAGAAGGCGCGAAACCGGGAGCCGGCGCGAGCGCGATCGCCCGCGGCGGAATAACCCAGACTCCCCCGCTTAATCAGGCGGCAAGCTTTAGCGCCACTCTGGCGCCTAACGGCTCTGATCTGCAATATTACAATAAAACGGACGGCAAATTCTACCGCGTAAGCAAAGACGGCGAAGCAACCGCGTTAAGCGATAAAATTTTCCACCAAGTAGAATCTGTCAAATGGTCGCCTGATAAAAATAAAGCCATACTTGAATATCCCGACGGCGCCAATATTGTTTATGATTTCGCGTCCGGCGAGCAGATAACCTTGCCGGCTCACTGGAAAGATTTTGATTTTTCGCCCGGCGGCCGGCAAATTGTAATGAAAAGCATAGGATTGGACCCGAATAACAGATGGCTTTCAGTGGTTAACAGCGACGGCTCAAAAGCGCAGCGCGTTGAAGCGCTGGGCGACAAAGACGACACTGTATATCCTTCTTGGTCTCCCAACGGCCAAACAATCGCCATGTACACCGAGGGAATTGATTTTGACCGCCAGGAAGTATTTTTTGTCGGCTTGAATAACGAAAATTTTAAGTCAATGGAAGTAGAAGGCCGCGGCTTCCAGCCTAAATGGTCGCCCGCGGGCGAACAGCTGCTTTACAGCGTTTATTCCAGCCAAACCGATTTAAAGCCGGCGCTTTGGATCGCCAACTCCCAAGGCGAGAACATAGGCAGCGGCAGAAAAAGCTTAAATATTGAAACATGGGCGGAAAAATGCGTCTTTGCCGACAGCGCCAATCTCTACTGCGCCGTGCCGGAAAAACTTGAAGAAGGAGCCGGCCTGTTCCCGGAAATGGCGGATAATACCCGCGACAACTTATATAAAATTGACGTGAAAACCGGACTTAAAAAATTAGTGGCCGTTCCGGACGGCGAATACAATATGTCCAATCTGATTATTTCCGAAAACGGCCAATATCTTTATTTTACCGATAAAACAACGGGGAATCTGCGCAAGATACAGCTAAAATAATTTTGAATTTTGAATTTTGATTGAATGTTTAATTTTTAATTTTTAAAATTTTTAAATTATTTCAAAATTCAAAATTGGAAATTCAAAATTTAATAATATATATGTTCAAATTTAATAATAAAAATAGTCTCTCCTTAAAGCTCTTCGTTGCCGCCTCTCTGGCAATTTTTATTTTATTTGTTTTTGTGTTTTTCATAACAAAAATATCTCCGCCTCTCGCGAGAGGCGGGGCGGATATCCGCGGCAAATATTACCTGAATGAAAATTACAGCGAGGGCGACTTGCTGATTACTAAAGTTCCCCGGCTGAAAGATATGCTGGCGGGACCGATTATATCCGATTTGGACCCCGGCATGGGAAATGAAAAAGCGCCGGTGACCATTGTCATATTCTCCGACTATCAATGCGGCTTTTGCCAAAAGCAGGAGCAAATATTAAAAAATTTATTAAATCAATACGGAGACAAAATAAGGTTGATTTGGAAAGACTATCCTGAATCTGACGAAAACTCAATTTCTTTCCTGGCCGCGGTTGCCGGCCGCTGCGCTCAAGAGCAAAAAAAATTCTGGGAATACCACGATTTGTTGTTTCAAAACAGCAACGGGCTGAACAGTAAAATACTTTTTGAATTGGCAAGAAAACTTAATCTTAATATAAATCAATTCAACTATTGCTTGTCCGGCAGCGAAGCCGAACAATTAATTAAAGACAACATTGAAGAAGCCGACGCGCTTGGCATCAGCGGCGTGCCGTTTATTTATGTCAACGACCGGGAGGTGATGGGAGAGATTACATTTGAAGAGTTAAGAAGGATTGTGGAAATAGAACTTGGAAAAACCAAAAATTAAAAACCAAAGACCAAAAACAAAAACCATAAAACACAAAAATAACAACTTCTGTTTTTATATTTTTATATATTTATTTTTGATATTTGATATTTGATATTTGATATTTTTTGATATTATGTCTAATAAAATCTCAACTATCTACGCCTGCGCCAATTGCGGCGCCCAATCCTTAAAGTGGAGCGGGCGCTGCTTGGAATGCGGCGCCTGGGGATCTCTGCAGATGCAGACGATAGACCAAAAAACGGCTGGCGGAAACGCCGCGCCAATCAGCCCGGCGGAAATTATTGACATTGGCGAAATCGGCGATATAAATTTAAACAGGATAAAAACCAACATAAGCGAAATGGATCGCGTGCTGGGCGGAGGCATCGTGCCCGGCTCGCTTATTCTTCTGGGGGGCGAGCCGGGAATCGGCAAATCAACCATCGTCGCCCAAATCGCCGACGCCGTGATAAAGACGCGCGTGGCGCAAGCCGGCGAGGAAATCTCCCCTTCTTCCGAAAAAACGAAAAACGTGATTTACGCGAGCGGAGAGGAGTCTTTAAGCCAAATCAAATTCCGGCTCAACCGGCTGAATTGCGGCAACAAAAATATTAAATTTATCAGCGAAACCAACGTGGAAAAAATTATCGCGGCGATAGAGATGGCTAAGCCGGTTTTGGCGATTATTGATTCAATACAAACCGTTTACACTTCCGATCTGCCCGGCGAAGCGGGGAGCATAAACCAAATCAGGGCCTGCGCGGCAAAACTCCTGGAAGCCGCCAAGCGAAAAAACATCGCCGTGATTATAATCGGCCATATCACCAAGGACGGCGCGATTGCCGGTCCGAAATCGTTGGAGCATATCGTTGATACCGTAATTTATCTGGAAACGGAAACGGCCCACAATTACCGCATCTTGCGCGCGGCTAAAAACCGCTTCGGCTCAACCAACGAAATCGGCGTATTTGAAATGACTGATTCTGGCTTTAAAGAAATCGCCAACCCCGCGGCTATTTTCATAGAAGACGGCGGCAAAATAACCGGCTCGGTCATAAGCGGCGTTATGGAGGGCACGCGGCCTTTTTTGGTGGAGATTCAAGCATTAGTTACCAAAACGGTCTTTGGCTATCCGCAAAGAAAGGCGTCCGGCTTTGACTTGAACCGACTCCAGGTTTTATGCGCCGTCTTGACCAAAAGGGCGAAAATCAACTTGACTAATCAGGATGTTATTTTGAATGTTGTCGGCGGCTTGAAAATCAACGAGCCGGCCCTTGATTTGGCTGTATGCCTGGCGATATCCTCGTCATTGCTGAATCAAGTTATTGACAGAAAAACCATAGTTCTCGGCGAAGTCGGCTTGGGCGGCGAGGTCCGCAATGTTTCCAAGCTTGAACAGCGGCTGGCGGAAGCGGAAAAACTTGGATTCAGCCATGCCATTGTGCCGGATTGCGAAGTAAAAATTAAAAAAATAAAATTAAAAAAAACTAAAAACATCAATGACCTTGTTGAAATATTACAAATATAATTTAGAAATTAGAAATTTTTATTATCATTATTTATTTTACATTTTACATTGTCATTTTGCATTTTGATTTTTACATTTTAATTTTATATGCTTCCGCAGTCTTTTTACAACCGCCCAACTCTCAAAATCGCCCAAGATCTCTTGGGCTGTTTTTTGGTTAGAAAATTTCCCCCTCTCCTTACGAAGGAGAGGGCGGGGGTGAGGTATAAAATCGTGGAAACCGAGGCCTATGTCGGTCCGAATGATTTAGCGAGCCATGCCAGTCGCGGCGAAACAGAAAGAAATAAAGTAATGTTCGGCAAGCCGGGAATTATTTATGTTTATTTCACTTACGGCATGCATTATATGCTTAATATTGTCACCGAAGAAAAAAATTATCCGGCCGCGGTCTTAATCCGAGCCGTTGAACCGATTCTAAATTCCAAAACTAACGGCCCTGCTCGCTTAACCAAAGCTCTAAAAATAGACAAATCTTTCAACGGCCTGTTGATTTACACAAAAAAATACGGCCTCTGGATTGAAAGCCGCGATGAAGATTTGAAGCCAAGACAAATTGTTAAAACAACTCGTATCGGTGTGGATTATGCCGGCGAATATAAAAATAAAAAATGGCGCTTTTATATCAAAGGGAATAAATTTGTTTCAAGAAAATAAAACGGGGTTGGCAGGAAATCACCAACCCCGCGAATTCCGGTGAAAGGGCGTGAGTTAATCAACTGCAAGTTGAACCTTGGTTCGTAAAAAACGGGTCATTATTTTTATTGGCACGCAAGGATTGTTAAGTGGTATGACTTGGATACGATAGCCAAAAAAATTTTCTTTGTCATACACCTTTTCCAGGGTTTCCGGGTAAACAACGACCTTTTTGCCGGCCAGATTTCTAATTGTTTGATCATAATGCCCCAATATTCTGGGATCTCTTAATACATATCCTTCATTTGAAAATACCATAATAAATTACCCCTTTCTTTTTCAAAAATTTTTTTAAAAAACAAAACACGAAAAAACTGAAAATCCCCCCTTTTCTTTTTTTATTTTTTTTCGCCTTCTTCCTTTATTTATTATATATCATATTTTATTAAATTTGGCAATAGGAACTCTATATTTTAGACTATCCGAAAACTCCTCTTTTGTCATTCCCGCCCGCTTCGCCGGAGCTTCAGCGAGGCGAGCGAAAGCGGGAATCCAGGAGTTAGCGGTATGAACAAGAAAATAGATAAAAGCATTGCGCTGCTTTTTAACTTTTTATTTATTTTCGCGTTTTTGCAGTTCACTCCTGGATTCCCAATCAAGTTGGGAATGACAGAGAAATGGTTTTTGGACAATTTGAATGACAAAATAGAATTTTTAGACAGCTTTCTATTCCAAATGCGCTTTCTCCCATCCCCCGGCTTTCTCTTTAAGTTCGGGCCAGCTATTCAAGCTCGCGTCTTGATTAATCAATTTAACCGCCGCGTCTTGCGCCTGCTTCATTAATTGATAATCAAAAAGCGAAGCGATTTTCAATTCAGGAAAGCCCTTTTGCGCCGTGCCGTAAACCTCGCCAGGACCCCTGAATTTTAAATCCATCTTGGCCAATTCAAAACCGTTATAGCAGTTAACAAGGGCTTGAAGCCGTTTCATTGTCTTGTCCGAGGGCAAAATTTCAAAATCCCGCCCTCCGGCAAATAAAAAGCAATACGACTGATGTTCGCTCCTGCCTACGCGGCCGCGAAACTGATGAAGCTGGGCCAAGCCAAAGCGGTCCGCGCTTTCTATCATCATCACAGTGGCGTTAGGAACATCAACGCCAACCTCTACTACTGAAGTGGAAACTAATATTTTAATTTTATTATCCAAAAAATCACGCATTATTTCTTCTTTTTCTTTTGTCTTCATTTTCCCGTGCAAAAAACCGATATTAATATCAAGAAAAATCTTTTTATCAAGCTTTTCAAATTCTTCTTTAACCGACTTAACGCCGAGTTTACTCGCCTCGCTCTCGCTAAGGCGAAGCGGGTCCGAAATATCAATTAGCGGGCAGATGACAAAAACCTGCCTGCCTTGCTTAATTTGCCCGCGGATAAAATTATAAGCGCCTTCCCTTTTTTCTTCGGGAACGGCATAAGTTAAAACTTTTTTTCTGCCCGCCGGCATTTCATCAATAACGGACACATCCAAATCCCCGTACAGCGCCAAAGCCAGCGAGCGCGGAATCGGCGTGGCCGTCATGGAAAGCAGATGCGGAACGTTGGAATTGGGATTTTTTTTCATTAATGCCTTTCTCTGATCCACGCCGAATCTGTGCTGTTCATCTATAATTGCCAGCGCCAAATTTTTAAATTCAACATCTTCCTGAATTAAGGCGTGCGTCCCGATGATGATACTGGCGTTATCAACTATATTTTTTGAATTTAATTTTATTGTTTGGTCATTGCCTGCCCCGCTGCGCGCTTGCCCGCGGAAGCGGGACGCAGCCAGGGACGCGCGGCCGGGGGGATTTGGGATTTGGAAATTTTTTTATGGCTTCTCGTCACCAACCCCACTTTAACATCAAAATTTTCCAGCAAACGGCATACTGTGTCATAGTGCTGGCGCGCCAAAATTTCCGTCGGAACCATTAAGACAGATTGCTTATTATTCAAGGCCGCGTTAAGCATGGCGATAACCGCCACCACGGTCTTGCCGCTGCCGACATCGCCTTCAAGAAGCCGGGACATCGGCTTGTCTTTTTCCATATCACGCAAAATTTCCCAGGCCGCCTTGCGCTGGGCGCCGGTTAATTTAAACGGCAGACTATCAACAAATTTTTTAGTTTCCTCTTCCTTGAACGCCACCTTCGCTGAAACGGATTGCAGCACGTCTCTGCGGATTAATTGCGACTGCAGCTGGATTAAAAAAAGCTCGTTAAAAGCGAGCCGTTCGCGCGCCCGGTCAATGTCAGCCGTTGTTTTCGGAAAATGAATTTTAGCTATGGCATCGCCTAAATTTAACAATTTTACGGCGTGGCTTATTTCTTTAGGCAGCCAATCTTTTGCGCTCCTTGCCAATCCGATAATTTGCTTTATTAAAAATCTAATCTGTTTTTGGGTAATATTAGCCGTAAGATGATAATTAGGCACCAGCCCCTGAGTATGGACGGCATTAATACTCCCTCTCCTTGCGAAGGAGAGGGCTGGGGTGAGGTCTAATTTTTCGTAAACCGGAGACATCATCACTATCCCGCCGTAATCATCTTCCGCCTTGCCGGCCAGAGACACTTTATCGCCAACACGCAAATTGCGGGCGATAAACGGCTGATTAAACCAAACAGCTTTAACTTCTCCGGTATCATCGCTCACCAGGGATTCGGTAATGTACATTCTTTTGCGCGGGCTTCTTTTGTTTTGGATTAATTCAATCCGGCCGACAATATTGGCGCTCGCGCCCGGCCGCAATTCGCTTATTGGCGTTAATCGGCTGAAATCGTCATAGCGGAAAGGAAAATAAAACAGCAAATCCTCCGCTGTTTCAATGCCTAATTTTTTCAGCCGCTTTGCCGCGGCCACGCCCACCCGGCTTATTTTTGTTATGTCTGTATTTAAAGTTAACATAAATATATTTTAGCATAAAAAAAGCGAGGCGTTAACCTCGCTTTTTTTAATATTTTTCCAAATAAAACCTAATGAATTGTTTCACCGGCGCTCGCTATTTGATTGTAATCTTTTAATTTAAATGTATTAAAAACTTTATCTTCTATTAAATCGCCTCGTAATTTTTCTATATCTATAAATTCGCTTAATTCTTCAGCTCTTTCCCAAAAATCATCTTGTTTCATCTTGCCCAGTTCCAATTCACGAAAAAATTTAAAAAGCAGAAGCTGCCTTTCCGTATTGGGCAAATCGCAGCTTAAATATTGTAAAAAATCCTCTAAATACCCTACTCGCGAGGTTAATTCTTTCTCCATTAATTTTTTATCTTTTAACGCTTCTTGAATAAAATTATTTAATCTCATCATTTGATTTTTAACCAATGCCGCGTCTTTAATTTCAATTTTCTTGCCTGCCTCATAACGTTTTGCCTTACCTCCGGCAAAAACCATTGTTGAATTGCCAATAAGGTGATCTAAATGATTATTTGGAAGAATTTTAATTTTATTTTCCAAAACAATTTCTTTTAAACATTCTCTAAACTGGCTGGCAATGGTTAATATTTCCATCCGTTCTTTTTCATTAAACCCGTAGGATGTCTTCCCCGCGTGTTCCGCAAAAAGAGAATAATAAAACTCTTCATACTCTGCGATATGGTCCAGCATATTATCTAATTCTCTTTTACTTTCATCTTGGTCAAGTTTTTCTTTTTCTATGGATCTTTGATACCATTCCGGTTGTTCAATATTTGTGTTTAAACCATTCATACTTTTAATTTTTATAAATATTTGTGCTCTCGGCGGGAATCGAACCCACATTACAAGATCCGCAATCTTGCGTCCTGTCCATTGAACGACGAGAGCTGAAAGAAAGCTGCGGATAAACATAAAGGCAGGATTTCACCTGCCTTATTATATCCGTGTTATTTTTACTATAATTTAAACAATTTTGCAAGCCCCTCTGAAAGCGGCTGGTTAGTCCTTTCCAAGTCTTCCGGCAGGTATTTTAACAGATGCTCGCGAATTTGCAACGGATTCATATCAAGCAAAGGAATTGACAGTCTCGGCTTAACCGCGCTTTTAAATTCGCAATACAAATTTTTTATGCCTTGGCTCGGCTTATAAACAATGGAAAAATCTTTTATTTCATCGTAATCGTAAAACTTTCTGCCGATTACTATCCCTTCGTCGGTAACGGTTATTTTAATTAACTCCGGCTCGCGGCCGTCATGCAAAATTGTTATAAAACCAGCCGTAATAATAATAACCGCGAACAAAAAATTCTTGGTAAAAAACGCGAACATCAGCAGCGCCAAGGCGATAATAATGGCCATAACATACCACGATTTTGTCCTTTTATGTTTTTCATATTCAGGTACCTGCCAGCCGATAATTTCTTCGCCGTAATTAATTATTTGCGAATTTTCCGTCATATTTTTAATTGACAATGTTAAATTTTTCTTATATATTTATTATAGCATAAAAACGCAAAAATACAAAAACAAAGGAAAGGTGGCCGAGTGGCTGAAGGCAGCGGTTTGCTAAACCGTCGTACGGGTATTTTGCTCGTACCGGGGGTTCGCCCCGCATTCGCGGGGCGCCCGGCGCATGCCGGGCGAATCCACAAAAAATTATGTATTATGTTTATATATTATTAAGCTCAAAAGATGGAAATTTTTACATAGGATCAACATCTGATTTAAAAAGAAGGATTATTGAACACAAGCAAGGAAAAGTAAAATCGACCAAAAATAGATTACCCATAAGACTAGTTTGTTATGAGGCTTACGTGCATAAAGAAGAAGCTATGAGCAGAGAGAAATATTTAAAAAGTAGCGATGGTAAAAAAGATATAAGAAAAAGGTTAATAAAAATTTTAAAATAAAAATAACGGAAGAGTGGCCGAGTGGCTGAAGGCAACGGTTTGCTAAACCGTCGTACGGGTATTTTGCTCGTACCGAGGGTTCGAATCCCTCCTCTTCCGCATTTATTTTTTGGAAGCGTGGCAGAGCGGTTGAATGTACCGGTCTTGAAAACCGGAGTACCTGAAAGGGTACCAGAGGTTCGAATCCTCTCGCTTCCGCATTTTTACAAAAAAGAGGCCAGGCCTCTTTTTTTATTACCCCTTTGCCACTACCATGCCCCAAACTTTGCCGGCGCCGTTCTGTTTTAAAACTTTGGCGCACTCATTCAGAGTCGCGCCTGTCGTAACTATATCATCAATCAAAATAACATCGCGGCCGTTTAAATTTTCTCCTCTCCAGCCGAAACAGCCGATAATATTGCTTTTTCTCTCGGCTTCGCTTAATTTAACTTGCGGCTTTTTGTATTTTATCCTGATTAATTTATCGGCGCTTAATTCCAGCTTAAAATAGCCGCTTACTTCACGGGCTATCAGCTCGGCCTGATTGAAGCCGCGCCAGCGCCGGCGCTTGTTATGCAAAGGCACCGGTATAATTAAATTCTTGTCCGCCAACGGGTGGCAGCCTCCGGCTAAAACAACTTCGCCAAAACCGCTCTCAT
>JAUYAT010000006.1 GCA_030693295.1 bacterium | reverse complement strand
ACAAAACCAGTTATAATCTCTACTCGCACTTTTGACGGAGAAGTGCAGTGCGGATGTGGCGCTTTTGTTTTGTTAAATAGCGAGGGATGGATACTTACTGTAGCCCATATTCTTAATTCATTTCTAGCTTCTCATCAACATAAAAATGAAATTGATACATACAATCAGGCAGTAGAAAATATCAGGAAAGACCAATCGCTTAATGAGAAACAAAAGCGGAAAAAAATCAATCGCATAACTCCAAACAAAAAATGGATTACTAACCATTCGTTTTGGTGGGGCGCTAACGAAACCAAAATAGACGAGTTCAAATTTTTCTACGAAGGCGACATTGCTATAGGTCAGATTAAAGATTTTAAGCCAGTAGACGGCTTTGGGTACCCAAAATTTAAAAATCCAAAAAATATAAAAATTGGCACTTCTCTTTGCAAGCTCGGATACCCTTTTTATGAAATTAAAGCTACTTTCGATGAATCAAAAAATAGTTTTGTTTTAGCAGATGGGACATCACCACTTCCATTTTTCCCGCTTGAGGGTATGTTCACACGAAATATCCATATCAAGAGCGAGACAAATAAGACTAATTTCGAAATAAAATTTTTGGAGACCTCATCACCCGGATTAAAAGGGCAAAGCGGCGGACCAACTTTTGATAAAGATGGCGTAGTCTACGCTATTCAAAGTAAAACACAACATTTTCCTCTCGATTTTAATCCAAGCATAGAGCGAAATGGAAAAAAGATTGAGGAAAATCAATTTCTAAATGTCGGATGGGGTGTTCATCCAGAGCTGATCACTGCCTTTCTCAATGAGCATAAAGTAAAATTTGATATAGCAGACTAACCTACCCGCCCGAAATTCGCCAAAAGTAAAATTATTTATTCAAAAACTTCGCGAGGCGGGATTTTTTGCGGCTAGCGGCCTGTTTTTTTATCACTCCACCTTTCGCGGCTTTGTCTATCGCTTTATAAGCCTGCGATGTCAACTTCAAAGCTTCTTCAGTTTTATTTTCTGATTTTAGTTTTTTAATCTTTTTTATGGCGTTTTTCATCGCCTCTTTTCTTTTGAGGTTTGTCTCTTTCCTTTTTATTGATTGTCTTAACGCTTTTTTCGCTGATTTTTTTATTGGCATGTTCATTATATTAGCACCACTCGTCAAAAAAAGCAAATAAAGTATAATCATATTATGATTGTTCATATTGAAGGAAAAGTTAAGATGAAAGGCGATAAGTTTTTGATTATTGAAACTAACGGCATTGGCTATCGAGTTTTTGTTGATTCCCAAACAATTAAAACTTCTCCGAGCAAAGAAGAAGAAATCTCTCTTTGGACGCATCTTCATGTCCGCGAAGACGCCATGGAACTTTACGGATTTAAAGAATACGCGGAATTGGAATTTTTTGAAATGCTTATACAGATTTCCGGCATCGGGCCGAAATCCGCCTTAGGAATACTTAGCGTGGCTCCGCTGGACACGTTAAAAAAAGCGATTTCAAGCGGAGAAACCGCTTATCTGACAAAAGTTTCCGGTGTCGGCAGAAAAACCGCGGAAAAAATAATTCTTGAGCTAAGGGACAAAATGGGGGAATTAAGCCACGCGGAAGGCATAGTGTTTAGAGAAGAACAAGACGTGCTTGAAGCATTGCAGTCGCTTGGATATTCCAAAACTGAAGTCCGCGAAGCTTTGAAAAATTTGCCAGCCGAAACTAAAGGAACAAACAATAGAATTAAAGAAGCGTTAAAAA
>JAUYAT010000007.1 GCA_030693295.1 bacterium | reverse complement strand
TTGACATAATCCGAATCCCATGCATGCCACTCGCCTTTTTCCGAATATTTAATAAATAAAATATTCCTTTGTTCTTCAACTACCTTGCTAAATCCCCACCATGAGATGATGCCGTACAGGCACCACGGGTTTTCTATCTTTTTTTCTTCGTCAGGCATACGCCTCACCACCCCCTTTTCGTATTAAAAACTCCTTTCCTTTGCCTAAATCAGTTCGTACCGACTCCGATCCCCTTTCTTGGCAAATCGGACACTCGTCTTCCGGAAACATAACCATACTAAGTTCCAGTAAAGAATACAGCATTTGTACACCAAGCGTTTCCGCCGCTACCATGCCGCCACTTCGATTACAAAGCGCCCCCACTCCGATTATCTCTCCTCCTGCTGCCGCAATAGCTTTAATTACTTTTTGAACGGTAGCGCCTGAGTTGATAATGTCCTCCACAATTAAGCAGCGCTTTCCGGCAACAATCTTATCATAACCGCGTTTAAGAACACGCTTGGTGCCCACTTTGGCATTGTAAACAATTTTCTTAATAGCGCCATCAGTGGAAAGCGATATGTTTACTCCGCCTGAAGCCATGAAGCCAAAATTAAATCCTAATTCTCTGATAGCATCTTTGGTTAAGGTCCATTCTTCAATTACATCCTCTTCGTCGGCATAAACCGCCAAAACTTCCTGTCGCGATCTATTTAATAAGAGAAGCCCATAAGTAACCCATTGAGCCAGGCTCACACCGCCCACAGTCGGCCCGACCACAACTTCTATTCCGTCGTCGCGAAAATTGTAAGCTATCATACTGCATAATTCGCTGACATCTCTAACATATGGAAATATGGCGTCTTTATTCACATAATCAGAGCCATGATACCATCCGTCAGCTTTTTTCGCGTAAACGAAATGGCTACCGGTTATTATTGAATTCCTTTTCTTAAAAATCTCTTTGGCTTCAAAATCATCCATATATAGTTTACCTCCTTTAATTTTTAGCCCCAACTTAAAAGATTGGGGCTGGATTCTTGACTACAATGAATTCATACTGCATTTCCTCCTGCTTCACGGATTTGATCGCGCAGTTCTTGAGTTTTTTCAGCCGCGGCTTCGGCAAAGTCATCGCCGGAACTGGCGAAAATAATGCCTGATGAAGAATTAATGGCGATTGTGCCTGGTCCGGCATAAGCGGTTTTTACGGTTTCTTCAATAAAACCGTCCTGCGTTCCTATTCCAGGAATCAAAAACCATAGTTTATCGCCTACGATTTCTCTGACACGAGATAAATGCCAAGAAAAAACATTCCCCGATCCTTTGGGATACTCATGAGCCGCTGCCATCACCAAGCCGGCATTTTCCACTACCCCGAGTTCCTTTGACCATTTCAGAATTCTTTCCGCCACAACCTCCCAATAATAACGCCTGTCTTCCAGCATTCTTACATCTTGCATTTCTCTGGCGGAAGAATTGCTGGTATAGCAAAGGCCGACAATGGCTCTGCCAGGCTTTGATTTATCAACCAGATGCTCCATACAATCCTTTCCCATATAAGGGCTGAAATTCATACCGTCAACACCGTCAATTTCAAAATGAGCTATTCGGTACCGCTGTTGCGTGCGGCCGATGTCTCCGCGCTTGCAATCCAAAAAAACCGGAATGTCGGGGTATTTGCTATGAATATGATTTACTACAAACCGAAGAATCTTGCGGCCGTCTTCCAGCGCTTCATAATGAGCCCTTTGCGGCTTAAACATTGAAGCGAAAGGTGCGGTCGCGTCAACAATCCTTGCCATCCAAAAAGCAATAGCGCTGGCATCATATCCATCGCATTCTTCTTCGCATCGCTTAGGAAGCTTCTCTGGCAATGGATCAAGCCCTACGCATACAAGAGAGTTAACCTTTTTCTGCCTTTTTGCCAATTTTTCCCTAAATCCCATTTCTGCCATAATCTTCTCCTTCCCTTTTTGTAATTAAATTTTTACTCATTTTCAAAGACCAAAATTAACAAAAACCCAAGGTGATTTTTACTCCTCCTTGGATTGTGTTTATATTATACCAATTTTATATAAAAATCAAGCTTATTAAAATAAAAGAAGGCGGAGCTAAAAAGCGCTCCGCCTAAAAATAGATGCCTAGAACTTATAGCTTACAGCAGCTCCCGTGAGCTGCATTTCCGTGTCCGGACGGGCAAAACGGACATCTTTATAAAAAAGAGCGAGGTCCAAATCTTTCCAAATATTAGCTCCGAGACTGATCTCGTAGCCTGTTCTCGCTTTTAACGTACCGCCCTCTATATTGAAGGGCTGTATCGCTATGACTTTCGCAAAATAGCAGTCATAGCCAGCTTTGATGCCTGCTGTTCCCGAAAAAAATCTCAAAGACTGCCAGCTTCCGGCAATCTTCGGATTCCCTTCCCTGCGGTGCCATTCCTCAAATCCGGCACCAATGCATGGAGCAAAAGAGAACTCAAGATATCTTATGGGGCGGCTGATTTCCCCATAAAAACGATACCCTTTCCGGGGTATCTCCGCGTCCTCGTCAACGGCCTCTCCCATCCGCCATTCCTCAAGGCCAAAATTGAGTTTTAAACCAGGCAAACTGGAAAAATCGCTGAGGTTGCCTTGAATCCCCACGCCGACATAAGACTTATGCCCCTCGGACACGCCATTCTCTTTCCACTTCATGCCTGCCGCCTTTACAGACGGCTCAACTTCCACATCAATCGCGTAAGCGAAAGATGCCAAACCGAAAAACAAAACTACCAATACTGCTACTGCCATACACATCTTTTTCATGCCTATATCCTCCTTTTGTTTTTTAAACAAAAAATCAAGAATTTTTAAAATTCTTAATTCTTGTTTAGTTTTATATTATAGCTGATTATCAGCTTTTGTCAAGGATGATAAAAAATAGCTAATCCTGCATAAAAATCAAACTTTCTAATTAAAGCGGCATCGGCGCTATTTCCCGCGAATCTTTATCGCGAACTTTCTGCCCCAAGCATTGGTAGCCGGCTTTATGGGACCAGCGGTCTTTGTAATCATAATTACCATAAATAACATCTTCATCCTTATTTGAAGTTATAAATGCGGAACACAATTCATAAGTGTTTTCGTTGATTATTTTATATTCAAACTTTTCTTTTGTCGCGGGATTTTCCAAATCTTTATCGGTAATATAGGTGAATTCTGTTTTTAATTCTTCCAAACCGGCCGGCAATTTTTCGTAATCTTGATAATAAGTATTAATAGCGTTGTCAATTTGATTGAATTTATCCAAAATAGCATTGTCGTATTTTCTGTTTCTGGTCTGGCTTGGCGATTCAACAAAGAAAAGAGAGGCGATAAAGACGGCCGCGACCGCGGCCAAGGAGCCGTAAAAATAAATCCGTATGACTTTATCTTTTTTGCCGGCCGTCTCTTCCCTTTTTATGTCGTAAAAATAAAAAGTAAAAACAGCGGCGGCGATAACAATGGCAGTCATGGCTTTTAAAATAAACTTTATCGTAAGCTCGCCGTCCAAAAAATTATTTATCACGGCTATCAGCCAGCCCAGCATCACGACCGACGCGACAAAAAGAATAAAATAAGTAAGCCATTTACGCACCCCTGAATCCTTGGCCAGCTCGCCCGAAAACAAACTTTTAAAAATTTGCCTCATAACCAAATAATAAATCGGCGCGGAAATTATCAGCGCTGAAATGGCGAACTTCAGCTGGTCCGGCGAATAACTTACGCTAAACTGCTCAAGAACATCAATTATTTTCTTGTTAATAATCTGAAAAATAATCATGCCGCTGGCAAGCGCCATAAAAATCAGCGCCACTAAGGACAGTAAGTAGAAAAAAGCGAATTTAGCCGAATTGTTTTGTGTGTCCATATTTTTTAATTATTTTTAAATTTTAAATTTAACTCTTTAAGATGCTTTTCGCTAACTTCACTCGGGCTGTCCATCATCACATCGCGCGCCTGGCCGTCCTTTGGAAATGCGTAAATGTCGCGGATTGATTCGCAATCAAATAAAATCATCATAATGCGGTCAATGCCGGGCGCGGCTCCCCCATGCGGCGGAGCGCCGTATTCAAAAGCGCGGACCATATGGCCGAATTTCTTGTCCACCTCTTCTTTAGCATAGCCGGCTATTTCAAACGCCTTATACATAATATCGGGTTCATGATTGCGGATGGCGCCGGAAGAAACTTCGTAGCCGTTGCAGACAATATCATATTGATAGGCCAGAATGTCCAGTGGATTTTTTTCCTCAAGCGCTTTAAGCCCGCCCTGGGGCATGGAAAACGGATTATGGGAAAAATCAATTTTTCCTTCTTCCAGCTCGGAATAATCATACATCGGATAATCATAAATCCAGCACCAAGCCGCGATTTTTTCGTCTTTTAAGCCCAAACGGGCCCCGCATTCGTTTCGCGCCGCGCCCAAGCAAGCGCAAACTATTCTCCAGCTGTCGGCGCCGAAGAAAATTATATCGCCCGGCTTGCCGCCAACCTCTTTGACGATTTTATTTGCCAATTCATCACCCAAAAATTTTATTATAGGCGATTTTAATTCAAACTGTTCTGTGTTCTGTGTTCTGTGTTCTGTGTTTATCATAATATACGCCAAACCTTTCGCGCCCTTGCTTTTGGCTATTTCGGTTAACTCGTCAATTTCCTTGCGGCTGAATTTCGCGCCGTTATCAACTTTTAAAGCGTGGACCACTCCCCCGCTTTTTATCGCCTCGGCGAACACCGCGAAGCCGCAATCTTTAACCAAATTCGTAATAGGTATAATTTCCAAACCAAAGCGCAAATCCGGCTTATCCGTGCCGTATTTGTTCATTGAATCCATGTAAGTTACGCGGGGGAAGGGCTTGCTTAAAACTTTTTTCTTGCTGAACTTTTCAGTTAGCTCAATCATCAGCGGCTCAACCGCCTGCCAGACATCTTCCTGCTCCACAAAGCTCATTTCCATGTCAATCTGGTAAAAATCCCCCGGATGCCTGTCGGCGCGCGGGTCCTCGTCGCGGAAGCAAGGAGCAATCTGGAAATATTTGTCAAAGCCGGCTACCATTAATAACTGCTTAAACTGCTGGGGCGCCTGGGGCAGGGCGTAGAACTTTCCCGGATAAATTCGCGAAGGCACCAAATAATCGCGCGCCCCTTCCGGCGAGGAATTTGCCAAAATCGGCGTCTGTATTTCTATAAAATCCCGCTCATGGAAATAGTCGCGGACATATTGCATTAATTGGTCGCGCTTAATTAAAATTTCCCGCAGTCTTTCCCTGCGCAGGTCCAAAAAGCGATATTTCAGCCGAATATGCTCGTTGGCCTCGCCGGCTTTTTCCTCGTCAATTTCAAAAGGCGGAGTTTTTGACTCCGATAAAATTTTCAGTTCAAAGCATTCCACTTCAATTTCCCCTGTTTTTAATTTTTTATTAACCATACCGGCCGGCCGCGCCGCCACTTTTCCTTTAATTTTTATCACCCATTCGGCGCGCAGTTTGTCGGCTTCTTGCCAGGCCTCTTTTCGCGCTTCAGGGTCAAAGGTGAGCTGGGTCAGGCCGTAGCGGTCGCGCAAATCAATAAAAATAATGCCGCCGTGGTCGCGCCGGCGATGCACCCAGCCGGCCAATTCAACGGTTTCGCCGGCTTCTTTTTTGGTTAATTTTCCGCAAGTATGCGTCCTCAACATATAAAAAATTATAAACTTTATACTTAAATACTACCTCATTTTCCCAATTTTAGCAAGAAAAAAGCCTTTCGCTAAATAAAATTATAATTATAAAAAGAACCTATTATATTGTTTATTTCTTTAATTAACTTATCGCTGATTTTTAATTTTATCAGTTTATTCAAATCGCTTTCAACCGCCAATCTTAACACTTTAATGCAATCGGCTGAAATTGGCAAGACCTGCTTATTTTTGTTATTTTTTCGGCAAATCGCGCAAACCAAACCGCCTTTAAGAAAATCAAATTGGTTGCCATTAGGCAAAATTTTATTTCCGCATATTACGCACTTGTACAGCTCCGGCCGATAACCCAATTCCACCAGCATGCTTAACGCAAAAAAATGATAAAATAACTGATAGTTTATAACCGATAACTGATTTTTATTTAATGTTTCCAGGAAATCCAGTAATAATCCGAACAATCTTTCTCCCCTTTCACCCGGCTTAATCAGCTTGTTGAAAATATTCGCGGCCTGTCCGGCGCAAGCCGTCTTTTCTGAATCAGACTTAATGTTATAATAGCAATTTTGGCTGATGGCGGCGCCGATGTAATCATACTGCCTGCCCCGCGCCACCATTAAATCGGAAAGATTGAACGGCTCAAGGTGTCCGGCTAATTTTGAAGAAATCTTTTTTGTTCCCCGCGCCACCAAATCAATCTTGCCCCTGTCGCGGCTGTAAACAATAACTCGGCAATCATTTTCCCTGAACGGCTGGCGGCTTAAAATTATCGCCTTTGTTTGATAAGTAGCTTCCATAAATTAATTTCTATAAATTTCTATCCAAATAATTCTGCAGTATCAGCATCGCCGCGATCGCATCGCGCGGCGCCTTAACTTTCTTGCCGCCGATTAGGGCATCGGCCGCCTTGCTAGTCAGCCGCTCGTCAATTGTTTTAATCGGAATATTTATTTTCTTTTTCAGCGAATTTAAAAATTCTAAAAACTCATCTTGTCCCGACGTGTGAGTCGGGATCCCGGCACCTCTTTGAGGTCGTCGGGACATTTCCAATTTTCCGGTATCCATCCTTAACGGAACGCCGACAACAACCATGCCTATCTCATCGTCTTTTATAGTCTTTATTATCTCGTTAATGCCGCCAACAACCTTAAAAGGCGTAGCTATTTTTGTCTCGCTATCGCCAAGCGCCAAACCGATTCGTTTTTCTCCCCAGTCTATTCCTAAATATCTCATAAAATATGCTTTTATAAATAAGTTAGCACTTCGCATCCTTTCTCCGTCACTGCCACCGTATGCTCAAAATGCGCGCTTAAAGCGCAGTCAGCGGTTAAGACGGTGAAGCCGTCTTTGCCGGTTTTAATTTTCCAGCCCCCCGCGTTAACCATGGGCTCTATGGCTATGGTCATGCCCGGTTTTAAAATAATATTTTCTCCCGAGCGCTCGGAACCATCCGAAATTTCATAGTTGGGCACTTGCGGCTCTTCATGCACGGCCGTGCCGACGCCATGGCCGACCAGCTCGCGCACCACGGAAAAACCCTGCTTTTCAACATATTGCCGGATCGCCCTGCCGATATCATTTAAAGTATTGCCCGGCTTAACTTGTTTAATGGCCAGCTCCAAGGATTTTTTTGTTACATTGATTAATTTTTTCGCCGGCTTGCTAATTTTGCCTATCGCCGCGGTAACCGCCATATCGGTGTAATAACCGCGCGTATTTTTCCCATAGGGGTATTCCATGCCTAAATCCAGTCCGATTATATCGCCTGGGTTTAATTTGCGCGGCGGCAAAGCCGGAGCATGAACTACTTCGTTATTTATTGAAACGCATAAAGCGGTGGGAAAAGCGCGCGCGTCGCGCATTGACTTATAGCCCTTGAAAGAAGGCCTGCCTCCCGCGGCTTTAATCAAATCGCAAGCCGTTTTTTCCAAATGGCCCGTGGTCGCGCCCGGCTTCGCCGCGATAGCTACTTGTTTTAAAATTTCCGCTAAAATCCTGCCACCGCGGCGCATTATTTCAATTTCTTTTTCCGTTTTAATTATTATCATACATCGCTCTTTCCGCTAACTCTTTTATAATATTATTTTGAACTTGATTAATATTTTGTTCCCCGTCTATTTCAATCAACTTATCACTTTTCTCAAAATAATCAAGCAGGGGCTTTATTTTTTGATGATATAATTTTAATCTATCGGCAATCAATTTCGGCTTGTCATCATACCTGATATATAATTTCTTGCCGCACAAATCGCAAAGACCGCTCTTTTTCGGCGGATTGTATATTAAATGGTAAGCGGCGCCGCAGTCGCAAACTCTTCTGCCGCCCAGCCGGCGCTTTACTTCCTTGTCGCTCACATTAATTAAAATCGCGCGAACATAATCTTGCCTGCCTTGCCTGCAGGCAGGCTTGCCGGCAATTTTTTCCAATTTTTTAATTAAAAAATCAAGCTGCGCCCTTTTTCTGGGGTAGCCGTCAAAAACGATTCCCGCCCGAGCGTCAAATCTTTTAAAGCATTTGAGAATAATTTTTTCAATAATTTCGTCGGGAACCAGCTTGCCGGAATCTATAATCGGCTTTATTTTCCTGCCTATCGCCGTATTTGAATCTTCCTCGTGCCTTAATAATTCTCCCGGCGAAACAACGGGAAGATTTAATTTCTTGGCCAGCATATCGGCCTGCGTACCTTTGCCTGAACCGGGAGGGCCAAAAAAGATGAGAAATGTTTTTTGAAACATAAAAATATAAAACTCTAAATTCTAAATCCTATATCGGCAAAAGCGTAATCGGCGGCGCGGCAGGAGGTTCCGGCGGGTTATTTTTATCATCGCCGGCCGGAGGATTGCCCGCGCCGCCTATTGTTTGAAACTTAGACCGCCCCGGCGCGCCGGCCGGCTTATCATCTTGCCCTGTTTGCGGCGCCTGTCCCGGGCCGGCAAATCCGGTGTTAGAGCCATCGCTGGCGGCCTGTCCGGCAAATCCTTGATTATATCCATCGCCTTTATACCACCCGCCCTTTTGCCTTTTATATTCATCTGTTTCCTCGGCAGACCTTCTGCTTAAATAAATATTTACTTTTTCTTTTTTTTCAGCCGCTTTTTTCGCCATTTTCTGCTCATGAAGGCTTTTTTCGCCTTTGCCGAAAATTTCACTTTCAATTTTTTTCCTTTTTTTATCCTGCAAACCAAGCCCTTCAAAATACTTCTCCCTTTGCTCTTTACTTTTGTCTTTCAAGGCGCGAGCCAGCACCTCCTTAGCCTTGATATTTGTCGGCACTTTTTCTCCCGCGCTTTTAAGCCTTTCTCTTAAATTTCCTATACCCCGTAAATTTCCTATATCCTTGCCGCTGAATCTGCGGTTGATTTCGGCAAGTGAAAATGATGATTTTACAGACATATATTTTTATTTCCCGCAAATTTACCTTTATTTGTAAATTCGCGGGTAGTTATTTATATCTTAAAGCCTCCAAGCAATTTATTTTCGCCGCCCGGCTTGCCGGATAAATGCCGGTTATCAGCCCGACAATGGTGGAAAAAATTATGACAAAAAAGATAAACCAAATCGGCGTGTAAAACAAATCAATCTTCTCGCCGCCGAAAGCTTTGGCCAAGAAATTAATGCCGTAATTGAAAACCTCGCCGCCCGCCATGCCGATAATTATGCCGCCGACTCCGCCGAAAAAACCGATTATAAAAGACTCGCCCAAAAACATATTCCAGATATCCACGCCGGTCGCTCCCAGCGTTTTCATAATGCCGATCTCCTGCGTTCGTTCAAGCAAGGCGATGGTCATGGTATTAAACATGCCGATGGCGCTTACCAGCAAAGCGATTATGCCGAATAAAGCCAAGACTATTTGCGCGGTCCTAAAAATCTGGTTCGCCTGTTCAATAATATCCGACAGCGCGCTTACCATATATCCCCGCTCTATGATGGATTCCCTTACCGGATTTAAATTATCTTTATAATCAACTTTAACCTTCAACCTGCCATAGTCTTCAACATTTAACTTCTGGATAATGCCAAAAGGCAAATAAACATAATTGGAGTTTTCCTCTTCTATAATGCCTATTATTTGAAATTCCTGGTCCAGTTTTACCGTGTTTCTGGATAAATTTTCGCCGTTTTCGTCTTTATCGGGTAAAAATAAGGTAAAACCGATTTTTTTATTGTCAAAACAATTGTCCTCGTCTAAATTAAAAAGTTTTAAAGCGGACGAAGAAATAATAATTTTATTCGTATCCTGCTCGCTGTCGGAATAAAAATTTCCCTTTTTCAGCATCGTCCCCTCCAAATTGAAATAATCGCTGTTGGCAAAATCGGTAACCAGTTCGGAAGAAATATCCGATACATTCATTTGCGAAGTTATGGAGACCAGCGGGCTTATTTTTTCAACCCCGGCGATTTTTTTAATATCCTCCACCGATTCATTGTTTAATTTTAAGCCGGCCGCATCGCCCGTGCTTACATCCAAGCTAAGCAAAGATTCAGAGGTGGTGATTTGGCCTAAAATCAGCCTCTGTAAGCCGTAACCCATGGAAACTAAAAATAATATGGTGCCGATGCCGACGCTGATGCCCAGTATGGTCAAAATAGTTCTGGAACGGTTGGTTCTGAACATTCTGGTTGATAATCTTAAGATGTCCGCGACTAACATAAAATTAATGTATTATAACGAAATAATTATTAAATTTACCGGAATCTGATTTTTTGGGCTATGGCCAATTTACCCGCGCTTAATTTGCCGGCCGGAGACAAAAATTCGCTTTTGTTCTGTAGTCTTTGGGCCATGCCATAACCCAATATTAATATTAATTCAAGCTCTTCCGTTAATGTCCTGACCGTCTTGCTGTTTAGGCCGACCCCGCCCTCTTTAAAGGGTTTGTCCAAAAAATTATAAAAATCAACCTTGCTTAAGCCGCGAAATAAGCGCTCTTCCACGGCTTGCTTAATCCGCTCCATCGCGGTTTTGTCCAAATCATTGTAATAATCTCCATAGCAGGTATTTAACAAATAATAAGTTAATTTTTCCGACTTTTCCTCATCGGTTATTTTTTTATGGCCCGCTTGCTCATCCTTGCGCTGATGGCCTTTTCTGTAAAGATAAAAAGCCATTCTGATTTTTCTATTAATCCTTCTTGTTATATTTTCAGCGGTTCGCCTGTCAAAGCCGACTCCCCCTTCATGGTACGGCCGATTTAAAGTTTCTAAAAATTGCTCATGCGAAATAGTGTTTAATAATTTCCTGTAAATAATTTCTTCAAATACTTTTTCTTCCTCCATGTTGCGATTGGTAATAAAATGATGGGCGAATATTTTGGCTTTATAAGGCATGATAATCACATTGATTTGTTCCTGGGTCAATCCTTGATAAGCCCGCATCAAATCTTCTATTTCCGCCGTCGGCGCTTTTTTAATAATCTCGCTCTGCCCGGCTCTTAATTTATGCCTGTCGCGATTAACCGTTTCCCTGACAATCATTCCGTCTTTCATATAAAAAATTCTGTCGCCAAACGCCAAATTTTCCGGATTGTGGGTAACTAAAATAATCGTCTTTTTTTCTTTCTCGTTAAGGTCTTTTAAAATTTCCAAAACGTTTTTCGCCGATACCGAATCTAAATTGCCAACCGGCTCATCGGCTAAAATAATATCCGGATTGTTGACAATTGACCTGGCGATGCCGATTCTTTGCTGCTGGCCGCCGGACAATTCCATGGGAATTTTTTTTGCCTGCTTTATAATGCCGAAACGCTCCAGCAATTCAAATGATTTCTTTTCCCTTTCTTTCTTGCTGATACTTAAAAAGACCTGGGGCAAAGCGACATTATCCAAAACCGACAAGCTGTTGATTAAATTATACGCCTGAAAAATCATGCCGATTTTTTCGCGGTGATACTGGGCGAATTCTTTCCCGTTCATCTTGGTTAAATCCTTTTCCGCGACTATAATAATGCCTTCATCAGGCGTTTCCAGCCCTGAAATTACATTAAGCAAAGTTGATTTGCCGCATCCGGAAGGCCCGAAAAAAATAATGTATTCTTCAGGGTATATTTCCAAATTGATATTTATCAGCGCCTGAAATTCATTATCTTTGCCTTTGTTATATACAAAATTCAAATTTTTAGCTTTAATTAGCGGCTGCATAAAAAAATCAAAATTTAAAAATCAAAATGTAAAATTAATTTTAATTTTTGCACTTATATTATACCACAAATCCTCTCAAATAAAAAACCCCGAAAACAGGGGTACTAAATCAAAAATCCAAAATCGCAAATCAAAAATCTCTACATTCCCTCATATTCTCTCATAGTAAGCTGCGATTCAACTTGTTTAACCGTTTCTATGACAACCGCCACAACGATAAGCAAGCTTGTGCCGCCTACGGCCAAAGACTCCATGCCGGTAAAATAGCGCATAATCAAAGGCAAAATGGCGATTGTGCCCAAAAACAAGGCGCCGGCAAAAATAATCTTGTGGGTGGTGTTGGCCAAATACTCGCTGGTGTGCCTGCCCGGCCTGATGCCGGGAATAAAACCGCCTTGTTTTTGCAGATTTTCCGCGATCTGAGCCGGATGAAAAATAACTTCGGTGTAAAAATAAGTGAAAGCGAAAACCAGCAAAAAATAAATTATGCCGTAAAATAATTGATTTTGAAAAATTGAGATTGTCCATTCAGAGGCCTTGGCTATCCATGCGCTCTTGGCATGAATAAAAAACTGGGCGATCATCGGAGGAAATAAAACAACGGAAATCGCGAAAATAATGGGAATTACGCCAGCCATATTAACTCTCAAAGGCAGGTGGGTGCTGGTGCCGCCGTACATCCTGTGGCCCCTGATTTGCCTGGCGTATTGCACCGGTATATTCCGCTGGCCTTCGGTAATAATCACTACTCCGACAACAGTAATTAAAGCTATAACGATAAAGCCGATTAAAGTAAACAGCTGGGATAAATCAAAGGTGGCAAGAATCTGCTGAACAGCCTGCGGCAAGCTCGCGACAATGCCGGCGAAAATTAACAATGAAATGCCGTTGCCGATTTTCTTTTCGCTGATTAACTCGCCGATCCACATTAAAAAGATAGTGCCGGCGGTTATGGTAACTATCATTGCGAATAAATCAAAAAAGCTGATATCGCCTAAAATGCCGGCGGAAGACCGCCTGAGCAATGTTATCATGCTGTATGACTGCAAGGCGGCCAAAGGAACTGTCGCCAAGCGAGTCCACATGTTGATTTTTTGCCTGCCCGCCTCTTCTTTTTGCATTTCTTCCAATTTGGGAACGATCATGGCTAAAAGCTGAAAAATAATTGAAGCTGTAATGTAGGGGGCTATCCCCATCATGACAATGGAAAAATTTTCCATGCTGCCGCCGGAAAAAATATTAAGCAAGCCCAAAATCTGATTTGAAGAAAAAAACTCTTTTAAAGCGGCGATATCAACGCCGGGTATGGGTATGTGCGCGGCCAAACGAAAAATAACCAGCATAGTTAAAACATACAACACGCTGTTGCGCAAATCCTTGGCTTTCCAAATTTGGACGAGTTTATTTAACATTGTATCTTAGTTAATCTGATTTTTAACGCTTCCGCTCATCTTCACTCCTTCAAACTTTACATTTTTCAGTTTAAGCTCCCCTTTTCCAAGAATCTTAACAGACGATTTTGCCGCGCCGATTAAGCCCGCCTTTAGCAAGTTTTGAGGATTAACAACATCTCCATCCTTAAAATATTTATTAATACTGGCCAGATTTACAGCTTGATTCTTCGGCTTTTGAGATTTAAAACCCCGCTTTTTGGGAATATTGAGCAAAGTCGTCTTCATACCCAAACGTTTCAAGCCGTTTTTTCCGCCTGATCTTGACTTTTGCCCTTTCAGGCCTCTTCCGCTATAAGTGCCGTGGCCTGAAGCATTGCCTCTGCCCACTCGTTTCCTTTTTTTAGTTGAGCCCTTGGCCGGTTTAATTGTATGTAACCTTAATGTCATATGAAAATCAAAAATTAAATACCAAATACCAAAAATAAATATTTAAAAATATAAAAATTATTAATTTAACTATTTTTGTTCCCCGATTTTTTGATCCGCCTTTTCATTCTTTTCCACTTTCTTCAATCTCTTCAGCGCTTCAATCGCGCACTTTACATTGTTAACCTTATTGTTTGTGCCCAATATCTTGCTGGTAATATTTTTAATTCCGGATAATTCAACAATAATTCTCACGGCTCCGCCCGCGATAATGCCTCTGCCCTTGCGGGCCGGTTTGAACAAAATTTCCGCCGCGCCGTATTTTTGCCTGATTTCATGCGGGATGGTGTCATTTACGATTGGAACTTCAATAATATTTTTTTTGGCTCTACTAACAGCTTTGGTGACAGCATTAGTAACATCAGCGCCTTTAGCCAGCCCAATGGCCGCTTTGCCTTTTTTATTGCCGATTGCCACGCAAGCTCTGAATCTCATTCTTTTTCCGCCTGCCATAACGCGGGTTACTCTCGCGATATCTATGATTCTTTGTTCAAATTCTTCCGGTATTTGTTCGCTTCTATTTCTAAAGCCGCCTCTTTTACCGCCCCTTGAAGCCCCTTTATTCGCTTCAGCCGGTTTGGCTTGTATTTTATTTTGTTCTGTCATATATTTAAACTGTTGAATAATTAAATTTACCTCCTCCATTGTCATTCCCGCGAAAGCGGGAATCCAGATTTTACTCGCTTAACCCCTGGATTCCCGCTTTCGCGGGAATGACAGACTGGCGTATCTAAAATTCTAATCCTCCTTCTCTCGCTCCGTCCGCCGCGGCTTTAACGCGGCCGTGATATTTATACCCTCCGCGGTCAAACACGGCTTGTTTTATTTTTTTATCCAGAGCTTTTTTAGCGATTAATTTTCCCATTTCAAAACTAATGGAAATTTTTTTATCTTTTTTCTTTATCTCTTTGCTATGAACGCTGGCTAAAGTGTTTCCTTTCGCGTCGTCAATCAACTGCAAATACATGCCTTTGTTGGACCTGAACACGGATAACCTTGGCAGCTTATTTGTGCCTGTAATTTTGGCGCGAACCCTGCCTTTCCGCCTAACCCTTTTCAATTGTTTTATTTTTTGTTTATCCATATTTATTTGCCTTTCGCCGCGGTCTTGCCCGCCTTTCTCTTTATTACCTCGCCGACATATTTAATTCCCTTGCCTTTATACGGCTCGGGTTTTCTTACTTTTTTGATTTGAGCCGCTACCTCGCCTACTAAATATTTATCAATGCCGTTTATTGTAATTATGTTGCCTTCGACTTTAGCGGCAATGCCGGAAGGCAAATCATATATAACCGGGTGCGAATACCCCATGTTCAACAACACTTTATCTCCGCTAATTGACGCCTTGTAGCCGACACCGATAATTTCCAGCTTTTTTTCAAAACCCTCGTTAACGCCGATTGCCATATTGTTAATCAAACTGCGGTAAAGGCCCCACAAGGCTCTCTCTCTCTTATCCTCGGGGTTGGCAACTTTTACCCTCGCCTCTTTATCATCTATATCAACTTTTATTAATTTATGCAATTTCTGCTTTAATTCGCCCTTCGGTCCTTTAACGATAATAAAATCATTCTCAACTTTAGCTTGAGTTCCTTCGGGCAATATAATTGGCAATTTTCCTAAACGTGACATAGTATTTGTTAATAGATTTCGCAAATAATTTCCCCGCCAACGGCTTTTTCGCGCGCTTCTTTATTGGTCATTAGGCCAAAGGGTGTGGAAATTATCGCTATGCCTAAATTATTTAATACCTTGGGCAGTTCGCCTTTGCCGGCGTAAATCCTGCGGCCCGGCTTGCTGATTCTTTCAAGCGATGTTATGGCCGAACTGCCATTTTTATTATATTTTAAAATTATTTTTAAATCATTGAAAACGGCGCCGCTGTTTTTTTTGCTTTTTACTTTTATAATTTCAACTTTTCCAACCCAGTTTCCTCGCTCTAAAATTTTGGCTATCTCATATTTAATCTTACTCATAGGCAAAACAACCTGCGGTTTGCGAACAGACTGGGCGTTTCTTATTCTTGTTAACATGTCTGCGATTGGATCTGTCATAAAAATATAAAAAATTAAAAATAAAATACACAATTTACCAACTTGATTTAGTTATTCCCGGTATATTGCCGTTGCTGGCCAATTCGCGGAAACAAATTCGGCATAAGCCAAAATCGCGCATATAACCGCGGTTTTTCCCGCAACGCCAACAGCGCCGTACTATTCGCGTGGAGTATTTTGGTTTCTTCTTTGCTTTTGCTATCAATGCTTTTCTCGCCATAAATGTTATTTATATTTTCTTAAACGGAAAACCTAATAATCTAAATAATCCCAGCCCTTCCTCCCTTGTCTTGGCCGTATTGGAAATGCAAACTTCCAATCCATGGATTTTCTCAACTTCATCCGCCCCGATTTCCGGGAAAGCCAAATGCTCTCGCAGTCCAATGGTTAAATTGCCTTGATTATCAACCACCTTTTCATCTATGCCGCGGAAATCTCTGATGCGCGGCAGGGTTATATTAACTAATTTTTCCACGAAATCATACATGCGCTTGCCGCGCAAAGTAACCATAACGCCGATTATATTGCCCTCCCTCACCTTGAAAGCTGAAATTGATTTTTTCGCCTTGCTTAAAACCGGCTTTTGCCCGGTAATGCGGCTTAAACTGCTTACAACATTGTCAATATGCGCCTTATCTTTTGAAAATCTGCCAACGCCGACATTAACCACAAGCTTGTTCAGCTTGGGTATGGCCGGATTATTTTTATAGCCAAACTTTTCTTTCATTTTTGACGCTATTTCTTTTTTATATAATTCCTGTAAACGCATAATTATGATTAAAATTTTAAAAATTAAAAATTAAAAATTTATTTATATTACCCCCTTACACTTCACGCATACCCTGACTTTTTTCTTTTCCTTTTTGCTTTGTTCGGAAATTGCGGAAGCTGCTTTTGTTACTTCTAAATATTTAAATCCTATTCTCGCCGGCTTATTGCATTTAGGGCAGACCAACATCATATTCGATAAATCCATTGGCGCGGGAAACTCAATTCTCTGGCCTTTTTCTCCCTGCTTTCTCGGCCGCATATGTTTAATCAGCAAATTCAGACCCTCAATACTGGCTTTATTTCGCGACGGAAAAATCTGCAAAACTTTTCCGGTCTTGCCCTTGTCTTTACCCGCTATAATTTTTACTTTGTCGCCTTTTTTTATTTTCATATAATTTTTAAAGCACTTCCGGCGCTAAACTCGCAATCTTAAAAAATCCGGCCCGCCTTACTTCGCGCGGAATCGGGCCGAAAATTCTTGTTCCCCTCGGCTCTTTTGTTTTTTTATCAATAATCACACAGGCGTTTTCATCAAATCTAATATAGCTTCCGTCCTTGCGGCGGATCGCTTTTTTTGTCCTTACAATAACAGCCGGCAAAACATCGCTCTTTTTAACTACGGCGTGCGGAACCGCTTCTTTAACGGTAATCGTGATAATATCGCCCACCCTGGCAAAACGCTTCCTGTAACCGCCTAAAACGCCAATGCACTGGACCTTCTTTGCTCCTGAATTATCAGCGACTTTTAACATTGTTTGTATTTGTATCATATTTATGTTATTTATACACCACTCGCCACTTCTTATCCTTGCTCAGCGGCCTGCATTCCGTGAATTCCACTTTATCATCTTCTTTAAACTGGTTTTTCTCGTCATGAACTTTATATTTCTTGCTAACCGCGTATCTTTTTTTGTATTTTGGATGAATTTTAACCTGATCAACCCTAACCACAATGGTTTTATTCATTTTATCGCTGGTAACAACGCCCTTGAATTTTCTCGTTATTGCTTTCTTCGTTTCTTTTGTATTTTTTAATTGATTTTCCATATTATTCTTTCTTGCTATTTAATAAAGTCAATATCCTCGCAATCATTTCCCTTACTTTCCTAATTTCTCTTACATTCTTCAACTGCTTATTGGCATCCTTAAAACGGAGATCTCTTAATTTATCCCGAGATTCGGCTAAAATTCTATGCAATTCGCTTTCGCTTTTCTTTTTTAATTCTTTAAACTCCATAAATATAATTTGAATTATTTACTTACAAATTTGCACTTAACCGGCAATTTATATGCCGCCGATGTCAATGCCTCCTGCGCCGCCTCATGGCTTATGCCATCCATTTCAAACATTACCATGCCCGGCTTAACCACGGCTACGTAATGGTCAACAGAACCTTTGCCTTTGCCCATGGGAATTTCGCCGCCTTTCTGCGTAACCGGCTTATCGGGAAAAATTCTAATCCAAATCTTACCGCCCTTTTTCGTGTATTTTGTTAAAACGCGGCGAGTGGCTTCAATCTGCCTTGAAGTAATCCAGTGGGCTTCCAAACTTTTTAAGCCGTAACTGCCGAACCCAAGTTTAATCTTGCGGGTTGCTTTTCCGCCCCGTCTTCCTTTGTGCGATTTTCTGTATTTTGTTTTCTTTGGCGCTAACATATATATATAAACACTAATTTAACGAATAATAACGAAACAAACGAATTAAATTTTGTGTTCTATCTTTTTTACACTTACTTTATTCTCTCCCCCACGACCTCACCCCTCTTCTCTTTTTTCTCAAACACCTCTCCCTTATAAATCCAAACTTTGACTCCGATAGCGCCGTAAATAGTCTTGGCGGCGCCTCTGGCATAATCAATATCGGCGCGCAGAGTATGCAAAGGCACTTTACCGGTAGTCAGCATCTCGCTGCGGGCGATTTCCGCCCCGTTTAATCTGCCTTTCACAATAACTTTAACGCCCAAAGCCCCCGCTCTTTCCGCTCGGCTCATCGCCTGCTTCATCACTCTTCTGAAAGGAATTCTTTTTTCTAAATCTAAAATCATTGACTGAGCTAATATTTGCGCGCTTAAATTCGGCCTGTCCGCTTCCGTTATATTTAAATTTATCTCGCTTAACCTGTGCTTCTTTAAAAATTTATTATGAACTTTCTTTTTTAAATCATCAACGCCCAAGCCGCCGCGCCCGATAATTAACCCCGGCTTGGCGGCAAAAATATTAATGCTGATTTTATTGGAGCTTCTTTCAATTTCCACCCTGTCAACGCCTGATTCGCGCAATTCATTCATTAAAAACTTCCTAATCTTAACATCCTGCATAAAATTAGTTATGTAATCTTTTTTGCTGTCGCTAAACCATTTTGAATCCCATGTTCTGATTATTCCCAAGCGGAATATTTTTGGATTGACTTTTTGTCCCATATAAAATTAAATTCTAATTATTTATTATTTACCCGCTCTTTCTGCGGAAAATTTTCCCTACAAACCCCTTATGGCTCTTGCCTTCTATTTTAGTATGCTTCCCCCTGCCTTCGCCTCTAAGATCAACTATGCTTTTATCCTTTTCTGAAGCGGCTTCTTTCTCCTCCATTTTCTCTTTAATCTCCTTTGTTTTATCAACAATCTTAACCTCCCCTTCTTCTTTCGGCTTGCTCTCTAATTTAATTGGAGCTTCAATTTTCTGTTTTTTGGCTTGTTTAACTCCGCTTTCTTTAATCTCGGATAAAACTAAATTAATATGGCTGGTTCTTTTGCGCAATGGGGTGGCGCGCCCGAAAGCTCTCGGCATCCAGCGGCGCAAGGTTGGTCCCTCATCTACCTTAATTTCTTTAACATATAAATTATCCGGCTCAATTTCAAAATTATGCTTTGCGTTGGCTACGGCTGAATTAATCAGCTTAACAACCGGCTTAACCGCGAGCTTATTGATAAATTTTAACTGTTCCAAAGCCGCTTGCACTTCTTTGCCGCGCGCAACGTCAACCACCAGGCGGACTTTCCTGGGCGACATCTTGATATGTTTTGCCTTGGCTTTAATTTCCATTATATTTTTGAAATTATTTTTTATGATTTCGCTTGTTCTTTCGCCATCTTTCCGCCGTGGCTGATGAACTTCCTCGTCGGAGCGAATTCTCCCAGCTTATGTCCAACCATATTTTCAACTATATAAACCGGAACATGCGTTTTGCCGTTATGCACGCCAATAGTAAATCCTACCATCTCAGGAGTAATCGCGCAAGCCCTGTCCCAAACCTTAATCACGGTCTTGTCGCCGGGTTTTAAGTCATGGATCTTCTTTAATATTCTTGGATTTACGTATGGCCCTTTTTTTAGACTTCTTGGCATAATATTTTAAATTTATGATTTAAAAACTTATCTTCTCTTTTTCCCTCTTCTTTGAATAATTAATTTACTTGAAAGTTTGCTTTTTTTTCTAGTCTTAACGCCTAACGCCGGCTTGCCCCACTTGGTTTTCGGGCCCTTCAGGCCGATCGGCTGATTGCCTTCACCTCCGCCGTGCGGATGGTCAATCGGATTCATAGCTGTTCCTCTGACAGTCGGTCTTACTCCCAGATATCTCATTCTGCCGGCCTTGCCTAATATAATATGGCGCTTGTCAGGATTGCTAACTTGGCCCACCGCGCATAAGCATTCTTTCTTAACTAATCTTATTTCGCCTGAAGGCAGTTTTATCTGCGCGTACTTTCCCTCAACTCCCATAACTTGCGCCAAATTGCCTGCTCCGCGGACGATTTTGCCGCCCCTGCCCGGCTCAAGCTCAATATTATACACCGCTACGCCGGCGGGAATATATTCAATGGGCATAGCGTTGCCTCTTTTGATTTCAACTTGCTTTTTTGAACTGATAACTGTTTCACCTACTTTTAAATCAACGGGGGCGATAATGTACCTTTTCTCTCCGTCCTCGTAATTCAGTAAAGCGATTCTTGCTCCGCGGTTTGGGTCATATTCAATCGCGGCAACACGGGCGGGAATATCAAATTTATCCCTCGTAAAATCAATTTTGCGGATATATCTCTTGGCTCCGCCTCCTCTGTGCCTAATGGTGATTTTGCCTTGCGCGTTTCTGCCGCCTTGTCTTTTCTTGATAACAATTAAACTTTTTTCCGGCTCTTTTTTGGTGATATCCAAAAAATCATCAAAGGTGGCTTGACGTCTTCCCGGTGTTGTCGGTTTTACTTTTTTAATCCCCATATATTAATAATTTTCAATTTCTAATTTCTAATTTTCAAACAATTTTCAATGAATGAACTTTTAAACATTCAAAATTAAACATTCAATCAAAATTCAAAATTCAAAATTCTATTTATACGCCTTCGTAAACCTTAATACTCTCTCCTTCCGGCAGGGTTACAACCGCCTTCTTCCAATCCTTCCTTTTGCCGGCTATTTTGCCGTAACGCGTTTTCTTGCCCTGCATTTTAATTATATTAACGCTAACCGGCTTAATGCCGTAAACTTCAATAACCGCTTTGGCTATCTCAATTTTATTGGCTTTCTTGGCAACTTCAAAAATATACTTGTTTTCCGCGTTCATCACGCTTCCCTTTTCGGTTACCAGCGGCTTAACTAAAACTTTATAAGCATTGCCGTATTTTTTTTCTTTTTTTTCTTGCTTTTTTACCTTATCGCCCTCGTACAACTCTTTCGTCCCTGTTTTTTTGGCATCGCTAACCTGAACGGATTGCTTAATCTGCCTCTTTTCTTCTTTCTTGCTTTTGGTTATTATTTTACTTAATAAACCCATATATATAATTTTGAATTTTGAATTTTGAAATAATTTTTAATGATTTAATTTTTAAACATTCAAAATTAAACATTCATTCAAAATTAAAAATTGGAAATTCAAAATTCTATTTGTATCTTTCTTCCAGTATTTTAACCCCCTCAACCGTTAATATCACATTCTTATATTTCAACAAATCCAATATATTAATATTTTCCAAATTAATTATTTTCATACCGGCTAAATTTCTCGCTGAGTATTTAACCTTTTCATCTTTTTTGTCGTTTATAACTAATATGCTTCTCTTAATTTTTTCTTTCTTCGTCTTCTCGCCCTTCTTATCCTCTCCTCCCTTTAATCCTTTTCCCGCCTCATAAACTTTTTCTTCTAACTTCCTCAACATCTCATTAAATGCCTTGGTTTTAAATTCCTCCATTTCCAATTTATCTAAAATCACCAAGCTTTTATTAGCAAGCCGATCGGACAATGCCGCGAGCATCGCTTTTTGCTTCATTTTCTTATTAATCTTTTTCTCAAAATTTCTTTCTTTTGTCGGGCCGAAAGTCACGCCCCCGCCGATCCAGATCGGCGACCTTGACGAGCCGGCTCTGGCTCTGCCCGTGCCCTTCTGCTTCCATGGCTTTTTGCCGCCGCCTCTAACTTCGCTTCTGTCTTTGGTGTGCGCCAGCACTTGCCTTTCGTTAGCCATTTGCGCGACCATTGCCTGATGTATCAACGCTTCTTTCGCTTTCACGCCAAAAACCTTATCGGATAGTTCAATTTCTCCCGCTTGTTCAGCTTTTTGGTTGTATATATTTAATTTCATAGTGATAATTTATTTCTACCGAGCTTTAATTCCCCTTCTCCTTGAATCAACACTAACCCGTTTCTCGCCCCGGGCACAGCCCCCTTGATTAACAATATGTTATTTTCCTTATCAACTTCAATAACTTCCAAATTTTTAGTTGTTACCTGTTCGTTGCCCATTCTTCCGGGCATTCTTACGCCCTTAAAAACATGGGCCGGACCGGTAGCGCCGATTGAACCGGGCATTCTAAGCTGATCTTTATTGCCGTGAGTCTTGTCCTGTCCGTGAAAGCCGTGCCGTTTCACCACACCTTGAAATCCTTTGCCCTTGGAAATGCCGGTAACTTGAATATTATCACCCGCTTCAAAAGTACTTACATTAATCACATCGCCTTTTTTTAATTGCCGTTCTTTGGCGTCATTCGGCGCGTTTAACGCGACTCGAAATTCTCTTAAAGATTTAAAGTTGCCCAATTTTTTCATGTGATTCTTTTGCGGTTTCTTTATGTTCTTTTCTTTTCTCTCGCCAAAACCGATTTGGACAGCTTCGTATCTGTCCTTGTCTTTCGTTTTTACCTGCACGACAACACACGGACCGGCCTGAACTTTGGTCACGCCGACAACTTTATCACCCCTCCAAACCTGCGTCATATCCAATTTTTTCCCTATGATAAATTTCATAGTATACACTATCAAACAAAAAGCCGGTCCTTTCAACAAAAACCAGCATAAAAAAAATCTATATTAAATATATATTTTTGCTGTTTTAATGTTGAATTTTTAACCTCGCTAATTGTATTAATTCTTATTTCAGCACTTTCCTGCAAGGAGTTGCTGAAACAATTATTAATATATTTTAATAAAATTAAACGAACTACATCTTTATCTCCACATCTACGCCCGCCGGCAGGCTTAAATTAGTTAACGCTTCAACGGTCTTCGCGGTGGGCTCAACAATATCAACCAATCTTTTATGAATCCGCATTTCATATTGATCCCTTGAGTCTTTATGGACAAAGGTTGATTTATTTACGGTATACTTGCTTTTTTCTATCGGCAAAGGAATCGGGCCGAAAACTTGGGCCCCGCTCCTTTGCGCCGTTTCAATAATCGTCTTGGTTGACTGGTCAATTATCTTATGGTCAAAGGCCTTGATTTTAATGCGAATTCTCTGCTTGGATTCTTCGCCTGCGCCTTTATCTTTTATATTTTTTTCAACTTTATCTTTTTTTTCCGCCATGTAATTTAATTTCAATAAATTTAAATAAACATTACAACCCAGCCCCGGTTTGAAAAACCGGAGCTGGACAAAATATCTACTTTATAATCTTAGTAACAACGCCCGCGCCGACAGTCCTGCCGCCTTCGCGGATAGCGAATCTTTGCTTTTCTTCCAGCGCGATCGGAGCGATCAGCTTGATTTTCAAATTAACGGTATCGCCGGGCATAACCATTTCGGTTCCTTCCGGCAATTCCACTTCTCCGGTTACATCGGTTGTGCGGATATAAAATTGCGGCTTATATCCCTTGAAAAACGGCTTATGCCTTCCGCCTTCTTCTTTGGTTAAGATATAAACTTCGCCTTCAAATTCAGTATGGGGAGTAAGCGTTCCCGGCTTGGCCAAAACCTGGCCCCTTTCCACTTCGTCCTTTTTTGTGCCGCGAAGCAAAAGACCCGCGTTATCGCCCGCCCTGCCCTCGTCTAACGATTTATTAAACATTTCAATGCCGGTAACCACTGTCTTTTTTGTGTCGCTGATGCCGATAATTTCAATTTCCTCGTTAATCTTAACGATGCCTCTTTCAATTCTGCCGGTGACAACGGTGCCGCGGCCTTCAATTGAAAAAATGTCTTCAATCGGCATAAGAAACGGCTTGTCCGTGTCTCGCTTCGGCTCGGGAATATACTCATCCAGCGCCTTGACCAATTCCTCAATTGTTTTGCCGTATTCGCCGCTTGGATTTTCCAAAGCTTTCAGGGCGCTGCCTCGAATAATCGGCGTTTCATCGCCTGGAAATTCGTATTTTTTCAACAAATCCCTGATTTCTTCTTCAACCAAATCAATCAAATCCTTGTCTTCAACCATATCGCACTTGTTCAAATACACCACGATATAAGGCACGCCGACCTGGCGGGCAAGCAAAATGTGCTCCCTTGTTTGCGGCATAGGGCCGTCGGTGGCCGCCACCACCAATATCGCTCCGTCCATCTGCGCGGCGCCGGTAATCATGTTCTTCACATAATCGGCGTGGCCGGGACAGTCAACGTGGGCGTAATGCCTTTTTTCAGATTCGTACTCAACGTGGCAAGTGGCGATTGTGATACCGCGCTCTTTTTCTTCGGGCGCGGCGTCAATCTGATCAACTGATTTTTGAGACGCTCTAAATCCTTTTTCGTGCAATACTTTAAGTATTGCGGCGGTTAAAGTTGTTTTGCCATGATCAACGTGGCCAATAGTGCCGACGTTGATATGGGGTTTTATTCTTTCAAATTTTTCTACCATAATATTGTCCTCTTACGGCCTCCGGCATAACCGGAGTTATTTGCCCTTTAAAAATTATTATTTAATAAAAGGCGGGGCATCCAGCCGTCTTTAATTATTATTAATTATTATAAATATTTAATTTTATTTTAAAATTCCACATCTTCCAGATACTGGCGATCTTCTTCAATAACTTCTAGAGCGGCTTCTTTTATATCCTTGGGGATGGACCATAAATTGCCTTTGCTGTCCGGTTTCTCTTCGCCAAGCTTATCCTCAAAAAAATCAAATTTATTCGCTTGCTTGTATTGGACTAAATTTTCCTTGAATTCCCGCTCGCTTTTCCAAATAGCGATATCGCGATTTATTTTATCAAGTAATTCATTCTCTGTCAAGCCGCGCACTTCGCTTTTGCCCAAAACCAGATTTTCATAATCTTTTAAGCCCATTATCACATAAGCGCTGTCCTGTTTGGCGCTGTCAAAAATTATCAGCTTATCGCCGGTTTTTTTTATTAAATCAATCGCTTTTTGGAATTGGCTCTGCATATTATTAACGGATTAATCCTGATAACAAATGAAATTATATTATCATTCTATATTAATTTTTAATGTCCGTCAAATATTCTTATTTCTTGCCTTCTTCTTTTTTTCCTATAATCCCCTCCGCCACGCTCCTTGGCACTTCGCTGTAATGCAAAAATTCCATGCTATAACTGGCTCTGCCTTGAGTCATTGACCTTAACTGCGTCGCGTAGCCGAACATTTCAGCCAGCGGCACTCTCGCTTTAATAACTTTAATATTGGCCCGATCGGCCATTTCTTCAATCTGCGCCCGCTTTGAATTAAGATCGCCGATTACATCGCCCATAAATTCTTCGGGGGTAACCACTTCAACCTTCATAACCGGCTCAAGTATGGCCGGGTCCGCCTTTTTAACCGCGCTTTGGAAAGCCATTGATCCGGCGATTTTGAAAGCCCCTTCGCTTGAATCAACCTCATGGTATGTGCCGTCAAAAACGGCAACCTTAACGTCAACCATCGGATAGCCGGCTAAAACTCCCTTATCCATCGCTTCACGCGCTCCCTTATTAACCGCGGAAACATATTCCTTCGGAATAACGCCGCCTTTTATTTCATCGGCGAATTCATAGCCCTTTCCTTCCTCTTGGGGCTCAACTCTCAGCCAACAATGGCCGTATTGGCCGCGGCCGCCTGACTGGCGGATATATTTTCCTTCCGCTTCAGCTTGTTTTTTAATGGTCTCGCGATAAGCTACCTGCGGCTGACCCACGTTGGCTTCAACTTTAAATTCCCTTTTCATCCTGTCAACGATAATTTCCAAATGTAATTCTCCCATGCCGGAAATAATCGTCTGCAACGTTTCCTCGTCGCTTCTTACCCTGAAAGTCGGATCTTCTTCAGCCAGTTTGGACAGAGCAACGCCCATCTTTTCCTGGTCGGCTTTGGTTTTCGGCTCAATCGCCACTGAAATCACCGGCTCGGGAAAAGTTATTGACTCCAATACCACCGGCCTTGACTCGTCGCATAAGGTGTTGCCGGTGGTCGTGCTTTTAAGCCCGATGACCGCGGCAATTTCGCCGGCGTAAACCTCGCCGACTTCTTCGCGATAATTCGCGTGCATCCTTACGATGCGGCCGATTCTTTCTTTGTCGTTGGTTGAAGTATTTAAAACATAAGAGCCCGATTTTAATACTCCGCTGTAAACCCTGATAAAGCAAAGTTTCCCCACGTAAGGGTCGGTCGCGATCTTGAAAGCCAAGGCGGCAAACGGCTCGCCGTCATCAGCTTTAACTTCAATCTTCTTTTCTTTGTCTTCGGGATTAAAGCCGACTAAAGGCGGCACATCCAGCGGCGAAGGCAGATATTCAACCACCGCGTCCAGCAAAAACTGCGCGCCTTTATTCTTTAAAGCGCTGCCGCACAGCACCGGCACGATTTTATTGCCGCATACCGCTTTGCGCAGCTCTTTTTTTAATTCTTCAACGGAGATCTCTTCTCCGGATAAATATTTATTTGTTAATTCTTCATTATTTTCCACAATGGCTTCAACTAATTTGCCGCGATATTCCTCGACTTTTTCTTTTATATCCTCGGGTATTTCCGTATCTTCCCATTTAACGCCCAAATCATCAAGATAAATTCTGACTTTTCTTTCAAGCAAATCTATAATGCCCTTGAATTCGCTCTCAAACCCGACAGGCAGCTGGACCGGATGCGCGTTCTTGGTCAAACGTTTGTAAATAGAATCCAAATCCGCGTAAAAATCAGCTCCGGTTCTGTCCATTTTATTGATAAAAGCGATGCGCGGCACTTTGTATTTGTCGGCCTGATGCCAGACTGTTTCCGATTGCGGCTCAACGCCGGCAACGCCGTCAAAAATAACCACGCCGCCGTCAAGCACGCGCAAAGAACGTTCAACCTCGGCGGTGAAATCAACATGGCCGGGGGTATCAATTATATTAATCCGGCAATCTTTCCAAAAACATGTCGTTGCGGCGGATGTTATGGTAATGCCTCGCTCGCGTTCCTGCTCCATCCAATCCATTTCCGCTTCGCCTTCGTGAACTTCGCCGATTTTATGTTTTTTGCCGGTATAAAACAAAACGCGCTCGGTAACAGTAGTCTTACCGGCGTCTATGTGGGCAATAATCCCGATATTTCGTGTTTTTTCAAGTGAATATTCTCTGGGCATAATTATGAAATAAATTAAAAATTACGGTTTATCTCGCAAAGTGCGCGAACGCTCTGTTGGCTTCGGCCATTCTATGGACATCCATTCTCTTTTTCACGGCCGCTCCCTCGCCTCTTGACGCGTCTAAAATTTCGCTTGCCATTTTTTCCGCGAACGGCTTGCCTTTTTTCGCTCTCGCGGCCTCAATCAGCCAACGGCAGCCCAGAACAAAACGGCGGTCGCCGCGGACTTGATAAGGTATCTGATAATTGGCGCCGCCAACGCGCCTGCCTCTTACTTCAAGCAAAGGGCTTACCTGCTTTAAGGCCTTGTTAAAAATATGCCGCGGGTCCTGCTTGGTTTCTTCTTTAAGAACGTCAAAACAGCGATAAACAACTTTTTCCGCGGTGGATTTCTTGCCATCTCGCATAATATAATTGATAAACTTGGCGATATCGGTATCGTTGTACATAGGATCGCCTTGTATTTTTCGTTTTATCGCTGGTTTTCCTCTCATAAATAATAAGTTAAAAAATTATTTTTTTGCTTTCTCCCTTTTTGCTCCATAGCAGCTCCTTGACTGCTTTCTGCCTTCCACTCCCTGAGCGTCATAAACGCCGCGTATTACTTTATAGCGGACTCCGGGCAAATCAGGCGTTTTTCCGCCCTTAACTAAAACTATGGAATGTTCCTGCAAATTATGGCCGACTCCCGGAATATAGGCGGTAACCTCCATGCCGTTGGACAATCTGACGCGGGCGATTTTGCGCAATGCCGAATTCGGCTTTTTAGGCGTGGTGGTTGTCACTTTCAAGCATACCCCGCGTTTAAACGAAGCTCCTTTTGGCAGCTTTTTTCTTTTTCTATGCAAAGTATCCAGAGTTGTCTGCAGAGCCGGCGATTTGCTTTTCTTTTTAGTTGTCGTCCGCCCTTTGCGAACCAATTGATTAATAGTCGGCATATAAATATATAATAATTAAAACAAACCCCGAATAGTCGGGATGTATATAACTTAAATTACTATTTTAATTTAGCAAATTGTTAAAAATAAGTCAAGAAGCGCCAACCAGCAAACTGAACAAAAACAATATAACCGGCCAAATTAAGTTGAAAAAGCCGAACATCAGCAAAAATAAAATAATAAAAATTCCAAACGGCTCTATCCTGCGGAATTTAATTTGCCAGCCGGCCGGCAAAAAGGTCATTAAAACTTTTGAGCCGTCAAGCGGCGGAATTGGAATTAAATTAAAAATCATTAACAGCAAATTAATGAAAACAACAATAAAAGACATCACGAAAATGCTAACCATGATTGAGCCCTGCGTCTGGCTTAATAAAAAATCATTATTGCCTTGGAAAAAATTAATTATTAAATCTTGTTTTAGCGAATCGGGCAAAACCGCGAGCCGCGCAACGATGCCGAATAAAACGGCTAAAATAAAATTCGCGCCCGGGCCGCCAATGGCCACCTTTAAATCGCCGTATTTTTGGTCGCGCAAATTATAAGGATTATAAGGCACCGGCTTTGCCCAGCCGATAATAAAGCCGGATTTTGACAAAACCAGCAACAAGGGCAGTAAAATGGAACCGAAAAAATCAAGATGGGCAATCGGATTCAAAGTTAATCTGCCCGCGTCTTTGGCGGTATAATCCCCTAATTTATAAGCGGCCCAGCCATGGGCGTATTCATGAATGATGGCTGAAAATATTAAAGCCACTATTGTGAATAATGTAATCAACATACCTAAAATATACCACACCTTGCGCGTTTAATCAAAGAATGATAATATAAAATTGTTTATTAATTAACGGTTTATTTCATGTTTCATGTTTCATGTTTCATGTTCCATGCAAAGATATGGCAAAAAAATGCGATTTATGCGGACGCGGCTCAACAAAAGACGCGAGCCGTTCGCACTCCAATATAAAAACAATCAAGCGCCAGCATATTAATCTGCAATCCAGAATTATTGGCGGCAAGAAAATGAAGGTCTGCTCCAAGTGCTTAAAGACGATGTTGAAGACGAAATAAGTGATTATCGGTTTTAAAAATACAGCGGTATTGTCCGCTGTATTTTAATTATATTTTACCTTTTTTATTTCTATTATTATGGATTTATTTATGCTTGCTCTTAGAAATAGACCTTGTATTTTTTCTTTGTTGTTTTGCCGCCTTTGGCGAATGTTAAAAATAAATTTTTTAAGCAAGGCAAGTTCTGTTAAAATACTCTTCTATTTTGTGCTCATTGCCCTGCAGCGCGGAAAATTGTTTTCCAACAACATTACTTAATCTAGCTAATGGCTTTCTTCCTATTGATTCTTGATTTTCAAATACAGCAAGCGTTTCAGGCCTAAAATCATGCAACTCATAGTGCTGTATTGTTATAATAGATTCATTGCACTTATCGTCTGAAGCAATTGGATAAATACAAAAATATTCTTTGTTTTTCATTGGTATCGCGTAAGGAGTGGGGTATTGTTTTTTCGTGTCAAAGTCAGGATAAAATTCTTTTATAGGATTGAATTTTCCCAAATCTACAGTAATAAACTTTTCAAAATATTCATAAAATAAATTTTTTACAATCTCTCTTTTTAGAAATTCTAAATCTGAGATTTTTATAACTACTTGAATAAACTGCATTAGATAAGAAAAAATTTTATCGCATGAAGCGACTATTTTTAAATTTCCTTCAAATTCTTCCATTTGATAATTGTTTAGTATTTCATTAAAAACCTTTTTTTTATTTTTTGAATTCAAGTCAAAATTATAACTTAACCTCATTAATGTCATTCCCATATCTTGAATAACAATATTATTGCCGTTAACTTCTAAAAAAATTTCTATCATGTCGCCGTCAGGATAATAAAAAGGTAAAAATACCTGGTACAAGTTAGGCCTTTTTTCTTTCAAAAAAATATTTTTATGAAAACCATCCGAAATATTTTTTTGTAATATTTTTATATCCATAATTTTATTTTACTTAAATGGCAATGCGGTCTGAGATAATTCTTGATAGTATTTTTTAAAATTATTAATATTCATATCAGTAAAAAAAGCAAGCAATGCTTCTTGTAAAGTAGCGTATTTATCAGTGGTTTGGGCGTGATTTTCCGCTTTAATGCCAAATTCTACGGCTTCAGCGCTGTATTTATGAATATGAAATCCTTCTTCAATCAATTCATTGTTTAAATAATTTTTATGAGCTCCGTGATTGCCATTATAGCGAATTATTATAATATCGGTTTCTTTATCTCTATGATACACAAGACCGATTGAAAAAAATTCCATTAACTTCGTATTCTCGCGAATAAATACTGAAAACTTATGTTTTTTATCAACAGATTCTAACTCCATATTAGTCTGTTTATGAAGTCCGTTTGCTTTATCTTTTGGAGATGGGGGCATAATTATTTTTTTTTCGCAAGAAATAAGCTCATCAATAAAATCATCGGTTATACTAATTTGCATGTTGCTTGTATCCATATAAATAAACAGTTATTTTACTATTTTCAGTATATCATAATTTAATTATTTTTTCTAATTTAACTTTTCCTCTCCACAATCCCAATCTCCTCTTCCCCCAACCCATACAACCCGTAAACCATCTCACCTGCCCCGTTAGATATAATCCATTATTTAATGGGGTCAATCTCCCTTTCCAACTTCCTCGTGTCCGCGTTTGGATTGTCTTTTTTGGGATTTAATTTTGTTTGTTAATAATTTTATTATAACAAAAACCGCCGTGAACGGCGACTTTTGAAAATTTATTTTTTCTTTTTAACTATTTATTCTTGCAAAAGCTATGATGAAGTATATGTATGCGGTTCAGGTTCGTTAATTTCCAACACTATGCGTCTTAACTCTGCAATTTCGTCTATTTCGTCAACACTTGCTTCCTGTTGATCCATCCCCAAAGGTTGAGCATCTTTTTGAGATAAATTTATCCTCTCAAGCTCCTTGTAAATTATTTCGAAGTTATTAGTTTTGCCCATATATTTTATACTATTATTTTTTTAGTTTGAGCTTCAATTTCTCGTCTCAATTCAGATAAATCATTTTCTGTTTGACAATTTTGACATTTGTGTTTATTATCCTTCGGAAAATCAACACAACCATTTTGTAGCGGTTGCTTTTTATCTAGGCTGGCTTGAATTTTTGAATGTTTTTTGCAATTATTACACTCAAAATCTATAATAACATTCGCTAAATTTTTCGGATTTTGTTGTAGAATATTTTGAGCTATAGAACGATAAATTTGAGAATCTTGAGTCTCAAACACTTTATAAATTGTAGTCGCAAAAGTCATTTGCAAAAGAGTATAATATCTTGTTATCGCCTCATTCAAATTTTGATTCTTGGTATAATCTGTTATCTTCACTCTCATTCTTTCAAGGTCTTTTAATTTAATTGACCTTCCATGTGTTTTCCAGTATCCATGATTACATAAATCTTGAGCTATTTTTTTGGCTCTTTCTTCTTTTTCTTCGGTAGTTACTGGTTTTTGATTACTTGAATGAACATCCCAATTTTTGAATTTATATTTAACAAGCCATTTCTTAACTAAATCCTCTGCGAATTTTAATGCATTCTCAGCATTTTCAATTTCACCCGGAGATATGCCTTGCAAAATAGGAACATACGCTTTATTTAAAACTCCTGTTTTTTCTATTTCTTCTTTAATCTTTTTTAGTCCTTCTATAAGGGCGTGAGCGGAAAAATGTTTCCCTTGCCAGTTTAGTTGTGCGTCTATTGGACCTAAGGCAGAAAGTGAACCCATTAAAATTTCATGACCAGACATAGCAATAATTGTACCCGCACTCTTTGCCCAGCCAGGAATTATAATTCCTACCTCGTCATATTTATCGTGCAGTAATCTTACAATATCCTCCGCCACTTCGCCAGAACCGCCTGGAGTTTCAATAATTATATCTATTTTATTTCCTTTTAAATTTGACAATTGATCGCTGATTGGCAATAAGTCCGCGTAATTTATTGAAATGGCATC